>JAKPDB010000109.1 GCA_029552985.1 bacterium | reverse complement strand
TGGTCTCTCCTGTAAAATATTACCTTTCTTATCTGTACCACTATCATAATATCCCGAACTGACCATCACAAAACAAAATATGAATAGAAAAATACTTGAGTGAATGTTATTGATTTTCATATCTTTTCTTGTTTCTCCACTTTGATATTACCCCCCCCGAGATTTTTGTCAATAGGGCTGAATTTTACCTGAATTTTTGAAGAAAAGGAGTGAGTTGAATCCGCTTCGCCTTTGGTACTTGACCAGTTACATCAGAAGAAGCAGAAGAAACTTCTTTATCAAAATTGGTGTTATAATTAATCCATGGAAAAACTTGATATCAATAGATATTTTGGTAAAAGTTTTTGTTGTCCTTACTGCCACAGCCGGCATGAAATTCCAGTAAAGAAATTGTTTACAAAAACCGGTGCAATTTTTTCGTTGCCTGACATTATCTCAAAGTTGATAGTAGGAAAGAACATTTTAATTCTTTGCGACAATAATACCTATAAGGCAGCAGGTGAAAAATGTGAAAAGGTCCTATCAAAATCTTTCAATGCTTCCTGTTTAATCCTTTCTTCAGGGAAAAACAAGAAAATTCACGCTGAAGAAAAATACTTTCCAGCGATTTTGAAAAAATTGAAAGGTAAAGATGCGATAATTACTGCTGGTTCAGGAACAATCACAGATTTAGGAAAGTATGCAGCGGATAAGATGAAAATTCCTGTTATCAGTGTTCCTACTGCACCTTCTATGAATGCCTATACATCAGGAGTGTCTGCCTTTATTTCAGGAACATTGAAAAAGACGGTTCCAGTAAAGCCAGCGATTGCCGTTGTAACAGATTTAGACATCATTTCAAATGCTCCGATTGAAATGATTAAAGCGGGCTTTGCTGATAGTCTTGCAAGGTCCTTTGCAAATGCTGACTGGAAACTTGCCTGTTTATTTACAGAAGAAAAATTTTGCGCACTTCCTTACGAGATAACAGAAAATCTTGAAGCCTCCTATATTGATAAGGCAAGGCAAATCATCAAAAGAGATAAAAGGATGATTTTGAAAATGATGAAGGCACTTCATCTTGGCGGTATTTCAATGATTATTGCTGGTAGTTCTTCCCCTGCCTCAGGCGGAGAGCATCTTATTTCGCATTATCTTGATATGGTGGCGCATAAAAACAAAAAAGATAGTTTTTCACTTCACGGATTACAGGTTGGTCTTGGAGTGATGATTTCAGCAGCAACTTACGAAAGATTAAACAAACTTGATCTTTCTGATGTCCGATATTTGTTAAAAAACCATAAATCAAAAGAACATTTGAATGCCCATGAATTTATTAGAAAAAATTTTGGGATTGAAGAAGAGTTAAACAAAAAATTGCTGTTACTTAACACACTCAGGAAAAAACTTCCATTTTTGTGGAATAAATTAAAAAAAGAAGTGTTTCCTATGGCAAAGGGTTCTGAAGAAATAAAAGATATATTGAAAAATGCAGGTTGTCCATTAAAATTTTCAGAAATTGGTGTTGACAGGGATCTTGCCTATCAGGCCATTAACTACAGTCGTTTTATCAGGCCGCGACTTACAGTTTTTGATATTGCAGGAGAACTCGGGATACTTACAGATATTGCCTATCAGTTTACACAATAGGAAAATTAGGGAAAACGCTAAGAATTGAAAAATTAATTCTGGAGGCAAAATGGAACCTAGAGAAAAATTTATGCTGGCACTTGAAAGAAGAGAAATAAAAGGGAGAGTGCCTCATTTTGAACTCGTCTTTTTTCTCACAATGGAAGCATTTGGAAAGGTTCATCCTTCTCATAGAAACTATAGCCAGTGGGACCAGATGAGTGAAACAGAACGACAACTTCACAGAAAAGATATGGCAGAAATTTATGTGAAAACAGCAGAAACATTTAATCATAGCGCAATTTTTCTTCATCCAAATCCATCAACCATTGAAGAAACAATTCGTTTAATAGATATTGTAAGAGACATGACAGGGAAAAAATACTTTCTTATGATACATGGCGATGCAACATTTGGTATACCATCAGGCAATCATATGATGGAGTTTGTTGAAAGGATCGCTGATGAACCTGAAAAAGTGAAACAGGATGCAGAAAAAAGGGTGGATGATGCCCTGGAAAGGGCAGAGATCATAAAAAAAAGAACCCACCTTGATGGATTTGCTTTATGCGCTGATTATTGTTTGAATTCAGGACCATTTTTAAGTCCTTCAATGTTTTCAGAATTTATTACACCCTATCTTGCAAAATTAATCAAAGGGTACAGGGATATGGGTTTTTATACTATCAAACATACAGATGGAAATATTATGCCCATTATTGACCAGTTGGTTCAGGCGAATCCGCATGCCTTGCATTCTCTTGACCCTCAGGCAAAAGTTGATATTAAAGTGGTAAAAAAACTCTATGGCGATAAAGTATGCTTAATAGGAAATGTGAATTGCGGGCTTCTTCAAACAGGAACCGACCAACAGGTTATTGAGTCCTGTCTTTATGCCCTGCAAAATGGCATGCCTGGGTATGGTTATATTTTTTCAACATCAAACTGCATTTACACAGGAGTGTCTCTGGAAAGATACAAACTGATGTTAAGTGTGTGGGAAAAATACGGGAATTATTAAAAAAATTTGAAAAACAGCTTTCAACATTAGAAAGGAGCAAAATGATTAGCGCAAAATTTATTTCTGGAACACTTCCTTCAACAAATTCAAGATTTACTGAAAGGCAACTGGACCATTATAGAACCTATGGGCAGGCAACAATGATCAGGACGGGTTGTCTGTCAGGCGCTTTTATCGGCGTGAAAAGTTCAACAAAAACTGTTGAGATTGAACTTGAAATAAAAGGCAGGGCGAGAAATTATCTCGGTCTTGATGTAGAAGTTGACAATGTAGTGATAAAATCACTGAGAATGGACTTGTTACCGGAAATGAAGAAAGTGACATTACATCTGGTAGAGTTTCCTGATGAGAAAGAAAGGCTGATTAAGGTTTATTTACCTGTTTCTGTTGAGGTTGACATTTTTTCTTTCAGCGCAGATGGCAAGCCCTTGAAGAGACCAGAAAAAAGATTGTTATTCCTTGGAGATTCTATCACACAGGGAATGGACGCTGTAAGCCCTGTATGCACATATCCAGTGATATGCGCGAAAATTTTGAACATGGATTTCATCAATCAGGGTGTTGGTGGTTATGTTTTTGATTCTGAATCCCTTGATGAAAATTTTCCATTTGAACCTGATATTATCACTGTTGCATATGGTGTGAATGACTGGAATAAAGACAAATCCGACTGGGAAATCAATCAGGCAGCATCAACCTACCTTGAGAAATTGAAGGCAATCTTTAAGAAAGCAAAAGTTTTTGTTATCACACCAATATGGACAGATAAAGAAGACCAGAAAAAGGCAGCCGGGACTCTTCAGGATTTAAGGAAAAACATTGAGGATGCAGCGAAAAAAACTGGTTGTTATGTTATAAATGGACTTTCACTTGTGCCGAACAACAATTTTTATTTTGTTGATGGAATTCATCCCAATGAAACAGGTCATCTGATTTATGGAGCAAACCTTGCCTGCGTAATTCGGGAACAACTCAAATAACAATCAATAGGAGGAAAAATGAGAGAGGTAAAACTTTTAAAACACGGCTGGAAATTTAGAAAAGAGGATATTCCTGATGCAGTAAAATTGAATTTTGATGATTCTGAATGGGAGTCAGTGAGAATTCCTCATGATTGGGCTATTAAGGGTCCTTTCAGTGCAGAGCATGATGTACACGTTGTTACCATTGAAGACAAAACAGGCAAAAAACAGGTAGATTTCACAGGTGAAACAGGCGGGCTTCCTCATGTGGGAAAGGCATGGTACCGTATAAAATTTCACTTGCCGCCAGATATTAAAACAAAAAGATTGGGGATTGAATTTGATGGAGTGATGAGCCACAGTAACGTGTATTGTAATGAAAAATTTGTGGGCACATGGCCCTATGGATATTCATCCTTTGTCTTCGATATTACTGACTTTGTAAATCCAGGCGAAAATTTACTGGCTGTTTTTGTTGATAATAAGCCAAATGCTTCACGATGGTATCCAGGAGCAGGAATTTATAGAAATGTCCGGCTTGTCATTACAAATCCTGTTAATGTTGCGCACTGGGGAACTTACATAACAACGCCATTTGTAAGCAAAGAAAAAGCAAAAGTTAATGTGAAAACAACTATTGAAAACCATACTGGGAAAATAGTGCCAGCGGAACTTGAAACAGTGATTCTGGATTCTGAAGGAAACGAAAAAACGTCCACACGGAGCAAAATGGACATAGGAAAGGTATCTGAATTTCAACAGGAACTGACAATCAATTCACCAGAATTATGGGACATTGAATCTCCGGCTCTTTATACTGCCCGTTCTATCGTGAAAATTTACAGTGAAATCATTGACTGTTACGACACTGTATTTGGAATAAGGTCAATAGAGTTTCATCCTAAAAAGGGATTTTTTCTTAATGGAAAACACGTGAAGTTTCAAGGAGTATGTTTGCATCATGACCTTGGGCCGCTTGGTGCGGCAGTAAATAAGTCAGCATTGAAAAGGCAACTGATGCTTTTGAAAGAAATGGGATGCAATGCAATAAGGACAAGTCATAATCCTCCTGCACCTGAATTACTTGAGTTAACCGATGAAATGGGATTTCTTGTGATTGACGAAGCGTTTGATGAGTGGAAAATTCCAAAACGGCAAAATGGCTATCATATTATTTTTGATCAGTGGGCAGAAAAGGATTTAAGGGCGATGATACGGAGAGACAGAAATCACCCATCAGTTATTATGTGGAGTATTGGCAATGAGATTCCAGAACAGAAAGATCCTGTGGAAGGACCGAAGCTTGCAAAATTTCTGCATAACATTTGTAAAGAAGAAGACCCGAGCCGGCCCACGACATCTGCCTTTAATATGGCTTTTGATGCAGTGAGAAACGGGCTTGCTGAAATTGTAGATATTCCTGGATGGAATTATCAACCGCACAATTATGGAAAACTTCATCAATTGTTGCCGAAAAAACCGATGTTTGGAAGTGAAACCGCATCCTGTCTCAGTAGTCGAGGAGAATATTATTTCCCTGTGGAAGAAGAAAGAGGAACTGAAAGAGAGTCACTTCAGGTAAATAGCTTTGATTTTTGTTCACCAACATGGGGTACGATTCCTGACTTTGAATTCAGAGCCCAGGATGAGCATCCATTTATTATGGGAGAATTTGTCTGGACTGGCTTTGATTATCTTGGGGAACCAAATCCTTATTTTGAAAAATGGCCAAGTAGAAGTTCTTACTTTGGTATTATTGACCTTGCTGGAATTCCAAAGGACAGGTTTTATCTTTACCAGAGCAAGTGGGCAAGCAAAAAGACCCTTCATATTGTTCCTCACTGGACATGGCATGGTTATGAGGGCAAACCAATTTTTGTCCAATGCTATTCGAGCTGGGACACAGTTGAACTTTTCGTCAATGGAGTATCTCAGGGAATACGAGAAAAATGCGAAATGGCATTGATAAACAGGTATCGTCTGGTCTGGAATCATGTTGTTTATGAGCCAGGGCAATTGAAGGCAGTTGCCTATGATAAGGATGGAAATATTGCAAAGGAAGTGGTTGTTTATACAGCAGGAAAACCAGCGGCAATTGGCTTGGTGCCTGACAGAACACAGATGCTACCAGACGGTGAAGACATGGTGTTTATTTGTGCTGATGTTATAGATGAAAAGGGGAATCTATGTCCATTTGCTGACAATGTCATTGGTTTCAGTGTAGAAGGTCCAGGAGAAATTGTTGCTACGGATAATGGAGACCCAACATCAATAGAGCCATTTCATTCTCATTTCAGAAAGGCATTTCATGGTAGATGCATGGTCTGTATTCGTTCTACAGGGAAAAGAGGCACCATCAAAATTTTCGCTGAATCACAAGGACTGCGAAAACAACAGATTGACATAATAGTTAAGTAGGGTGTCGATTTTAGAATCAGTTTTTGTTTTTTATGGTTATCAGCTGCACAGAATAAGCAGGACTGCAGTCTTTGTTTCCAGCGACATTTCTTTTTACGACTGATTCATAAGAATCGCTTATCTCTTCAACTGTCATACCGGAAACTGGTTGATTTTCAGAAAAAGATATCATCCACGGTATTTTTTCAGCTGATGGATTGGAAATCAGCAGAAGAATATCTCCAGAATTGTTTCTGCCTCCAATGACCCTGAGAGGAGAAATGTGTGTTTCTGTCTTCATCACCTTCAGCCGGCTGGTGCAGCTTGCGATGCGCGACCAGAACGAAAAAGCAAGCGCAGATGGTTTTGGAGCGCCATTGGCGCGAAACATGCCAAAAAAAAGCGGCTGGTCCATTGCAACGTCAGTACCCCGGTAAAAAAAAGCCATTTCTACATTTTCATTCTGCAGGGCAATCCATGCAGCAGTGAGGATTGATGCGCCCGCGCAACCCATCCTTAATCCAGAAAGGGTCATTTCCTGGGGTATCTGACGTCCATCTGTATTGTATTCAGTTAGATGACTCTCTGCTGTTTTGAATCCGTGCGCATCAAGTTGGTTTCGATAGAAACGCGCAGCGCTGGCGAACATATCAGGGTTATTTGAGTATAGATGCCAGGAAATAAAATCAACAGGGGTATGATGTTTTTGAAGGTAGTCGAGAAAGGACTCAACCACAAACTTTCCTTTGGGTAACAGGACTGCTGCGGCAGTGAAACCCGGCCCACCAATTTTCAGATCAGGAAACTCTGTTTTCAGCGCACGTGCGGTTTCGTCGAACAGAATGCAAAATTCGTTAAGAGAAGCATCCCAGAATTTTCTGTGGTCTGGTTCATTCCATATTTCAACGTATCGCAGTTTGGGCCCAGCCAGTTTTCGGTAATGGCGCACCACCTCCACAGCAGCGCGAATCCAGTTCGTTTTGTTTACAGGAGATCGTCTTTTCAAAGACGGGAACTGTGGCCCGCTGCTCCATGAATCTCCAATACGCAGATACGGTTCAAATCCGCCCTTCAGGATTGCCAGAAAGAAACGATCGCTTGATTCAAAGTTGTATGAAGATGGTTTATATGGGTCTGCATTCTGGTCTGGATAAATGGCGGACATATCAAGATACCCGTAGAAGTCGTGGGTTCTGACTGCTGTTACACCAATTTTCCGGTACCACTCTGTAGAGTCAAAAACTTTCTGTTCCCGAGTTTCTATCAGAGGACCTGTGTTCACGCCAAGAAGCGGATGGATTGTTCCGGCTGGCTCTCCAATGACAAATGTTATTTCTGCCGCACTATCGTTGAATGACAGCAAAAATAAAAAAAGCAAAATAATAGACGCTGTTTTGAGATATTTTTTCATCCAGTTTATTATATCACAAAAACTCTAGTTTCTAACCTATTTCTCTGTTTTTTCTTCAAGTGTTTTCTGTGGTACCCCTGGAACCATCAAGTGGAGTCAGAAATACGAAAATACTAATATGCCGTCTGTTGCCATTGGAAAAGACGGGACAATTTACGCAACAGGCGGGAGCCGGCTTAAAGCAATCTATCCTGAAAATGGCGCAATAATATGGAGTTTTTCTCCAGGACCAGCATTCCCTTCGTCTTCTGTAATTTTGATAGATATAGATGGAGGTATATGCGCTGGGAACATTGTAAGTGGATATTTCAGATGTGATACTGTGTTTGAGAATGGCAATAGGGCTACCAGTGGTTATCAATAGCCAGCAGTATAACCCTCCGTATTCAGACCGATTGAAAAAATTGGCAGACATGAATTCAGAACAGACCATTGACATATCAGATTTTCGCAAAGCCATAGGTATGGACTAATTAAAGGTATTTATGTATTTCTTGATATTCAGGGATGCTCATTGGTCCCTGGCGAGTGCATTTTAGCGATGCTGTGACGCTTGCGATTTTTCCGCATTCCTCAATGTTTTTGCCCTGACAGTGGCACCCAATAAATGCTCCTGCATATGTGTCGCCTGCGCCTGTTGGGTCAACAACGTTTACCTTTAAGGCGGGTATTGTAATCATCCCACCACCTGTGTAAATTTCAGAACCATTCTCACCCTTTTTTATTACAACAATTTCAATGCCATCAGTGATAAGTTTTCCAACAATAGAACTGATTTTTTTGTCTCCAAACAATATGTGCATTTCTTCTTCTGTGGTAAAAAGAATGTTTGTGTGCTTCAAAAAGAGGTTAATTTTTTTAATACTGCTGGCGAAGGATGCCATTTCCTTTCTGATATTCGGGTCAAAACTCACCCTGACATTGTTATCCACTGCGATTTCAAGCGCTTTCTGACATACCTGAAAGCTTGAGTTACTTATGAAAAGAGAACTACCTGTGATATGAAGAAATTTTGCTTTTGAGAAATAACTCTTTTTGATATCAGATGGTTCAATAAGTCCTGCTGCTCCTGAGTGAAAAATAAATTTTCTGCTTCCATCTGTAAGATACCTTACAAAGGCAACACCAGTTGTGGTTGAGCAGGTTCTGACGCAGGATGTATCCACGCCATCTTTTTTTAATCTCTGAACAACAAGTTTTCCAAAATCGTCATTGCCAAGCACACTGACAATACCTGTTTTTACTTTCTTGCAGGATATGCGGCTGACAGCAGAGATGAAAATTGCAGGCGCTCCACTGGGATATGGTCCGAGAAAAATTCCTGGCTCATCAAAAGGCGTGGTACCTTTTCTCATAATTTCAACAAGGATTTCTCCGACAGTAATCACTTCAACTTTCATTTTCTTCCTCCATCCATAAAGTTATAGTTTATTGAATTCAAAATCAGGCACACAGGGAAAATTAAAATATAAGAAAAAGTGCCTGTCAAAAACGCGCCACTAAATCCATTGGTTTTTGCAATCATCATGGCGATAATGGAGCCACATACTGACATCAGTCCATTAATAGCCCACAACCAGGGAATGATATTTTCTTTTCTATAGTCAGTAATCATTTTCATGCCAGAGGGAAATAAAATTCCCATAAGAAATCCTGCTGGCAAAATCAAAGTTAAAGATATCAGGACCCTGAGCAATCGTGCATGTTCAATACATGTATCAAGAATATTCTGTAAAAAAACAAGGTAAAAAAATCCAGTAGCACCAATAATAATGCTTGTAATCATTACCTTTTTTAATATATTTTTTCCCCAGAACTGGCTGACATAACTACCTATTCCGCTTGAAGCAAGCAGTCCAAAAAGAACGATACTCACCGCAAATGTGGGATGCCCCAGAAATAAAATAAACTCCTGAATCAATGCGATCTCAACCAGCATATATCCAAGACCAATAATGGCAAAATAGAATACAAAAAAGGGAATTGTGAAATTTTTGTTGCGAATATCCTGGGCATTTCTTAAGATCACATTCAACATGCAGGCGATTGAAGCAATAACAATGACGAGCAAAAGCATTTGAAACTGCTTTGGCACACCAAAGGTTAAATCAAGGAAAAATGGGCTATCATCAGAGACAGGTCTAAGATTTACTGGTTGGTCAAGCATGGAATTGATTGTATTCACAAATTTCTCCACATCAACAAAATCGCCAAATTTGTCAAACGGGCTTTTTGCGGCCATGCCAGGCACAAATACAGCAACAAGCCCCATTTTTTCAGCAAGATTTTTCGTTTTTATCAGTCGCTGGCTGGAAAAATTCTTTTTTCCGGCAATAAGAACATATCGATATGGTGTTGTTTCAAACATCTGCTGTGGGCACATAAAGACCATCAGGCGCTTTAAAGCAGAAGGATCATGGACATTATTGAATATCTGGAGAAAAGTCGCAAAGCCTCTAAGAAGTAAAAGTTCATTCTGAGTAACAAAAACAATCATCCCGGTGTCATTGAGTTTATCAAGGTAATCCCTGAATGCTTCTTTTGTGTGGATGTATCCTTCTGTAAGAACACCACCAACGTTTTGTCCTGTTGCGCTCTGGGTCAGAGCCAGATAAATCACATCGTATCTTTCTTTTGTCCTTTTCACAAAGCTTCTTCCATCATCAAGATAAATTTTCACACCATGGTGTTTATAAAGATTACCATTGAATTGCGCAAACTTATCCATGATTGAAAACATTGAAGGGTTGATTTCAACACCAGTGATATCGTTGCTACCGCCAAGAATTGAAACGAGAATATCAATGCCTCCACCAGGACCGATTGAGAGAACTTTCGGATTTTGTAAGTCCGCAAAGGGAAGATAAAAGACAGTGTTTTTCAGATAATTGACAGAGGAAAGTTTTCCGTCAAAAAGATGCATTGTTGTTGGAACATCGCCATCTGTGTAAATGTATTTGATGTCTGCTAATCGAGGAAATTCAACAACATCTGTCCTTGCAAAGGCATTCCATTCAGTATAAACAATTGAACCGTTTGATTGGTCAATGGCAGTAAACAGCGGCTTTACAAGTTGTCCGTTTTCAGCCGACACATAAGGAATGTCAAAATACTTTCCTTTGTGATTTATGATAATAAGAAGCAAAAGCACTGTTAGAGTCATTGTTGAAAGAAGCATTTTTCTTATTGATTTTGAGCCGGATACTGCAATGACTGCTCCAAAGAGGCATATTGCGCCTGCGCCAAAGCAACTATTGATTCCGCCTACTTTTAACAACACCAATACCAACAGACATCCAATTCCAGCGCCAGCAAGATCAGCAAAATAAATTCTACCACTGAAAGAGCCATAATTTTGAAAAACGCATGAAAAAAAACTGCCAGCAAGTAAAAACGGAAGAAACGGAACAAAAGAAATAACTGTGTATCTGGTAAGAAAATCCTTTACAGGACTTTTAAAAAGAAGTATGATGCACGCCGGCATCAGAATTCCGGTAAGAATTGACAGAATAAAAATCATATTTTCTGGCTTGACATGTGATTGAAGTTTTTTCTGAATGAATGCCCAGAGTATTCCTCCGCAACCAAGTCCGCACATGCTCATTGAAACAATAAGAAAAACAAAGTGGTATCTCAAAAGCACAGAAAACACGCGCATCAGAGATATCTCAAATATCAAAACAGAAAGGGACATAAGAAAAACAGTCAATAGGGTTTTTTTTGACATTTGTTATGTTTCAATTGGTCTTACGCCAGCAAGTTTATGGTTCTTCCCCACAGTATAAAGCCGTTTCAATTCTTCATCTGTGTTTTCCCACGCATACACAACCTTTCCTACGACAAGCGGGCAATCACCTGGCTTTGTAATTTCAACAAGTTCACACTCAAAGTTTGCGACAGCATCCACAAGCACCGGTGCATTGACAAAGGCTGCTTTTTGAATTCTCAATCCAGATTCCTGAATTTTGTCTCTGCTGTACCCGTGAACACTTCCTACAAATAATGTCTCTTTTGCCATTTTTTCTGATGGAAAGCTTACCACAAACTGTTTGGTTTCAAGAATGTTTTGATATGTGCATGCCTGCTCATCAATACCGAGAACAAACATCACTGGCTCGCTTGAAGCAATTGCCGCCCATCCCACAGCCATGACATTATTTTTGCCCTGTTTATTTTGTGTTGTTACAAGCACCACTTGCTCAGGATATTTTCTTTGTAGCGCCTTTTCAATATCTGTTGGCTTCTGCATTTTGTTCTCCTTGTTTGTGAAACCATTCTCCCAGAAACTGTGATTGAACTACTTTTTTGTCTTTTTTCATTGTTTTATATTTTACCCCAAATTTTCCTGCCTTTCTGTCTTCTTTTTTTTCACTTTCGACCTTGCCCTCTCCCATGTTTTCTTTTTTTCTCGTTTCTTGCAGGAAAGGATTAAGGTGAGGGTACTTATACTGCTCCCTATTAAGGAAAGGATGGAAATAAGGTAGAATAAAGGCCTCTAAAAGGGAGGCGGAAATGAAACGAAGGAAATGGGAGAGCAGGCAGAAGTTTGAGGTAGTACTTGAAGGGATAAAGAGTGGGAAAATCAGTGAGATTTGTAGTCAGTATCAAATTTCCCAGGCCCAATATTACCGATGGCGAGATGAATTTTTTGAAAAAGGGCCAAAGGTGTTTGAAATGAACGACAGGGAACACCAGACTTAAGACTATTATTGGAGATTTGACGACTGAGTTAAAAAAAGCCAGTACGAATGAAGCGGCAGAAGGCAAAGTCAATAGAAGAACGGAACAGACAGATTTTAGAGCAGATAAACCAGTTAAAAGGGGAGCATCCATTGTGGGGATACAGAAGAGTATGGGCGTATATGAAATACCGGCAGGGGTATCAAGTAAACAAGAAACCCATATACCGGCTTATGAAAGAAAACAGATTATTAGTTAGTCAGATAAAGCAGTTAAAAGCGATCAGGAAAAAGTATCCTGAGAAGATACGTGCAAGTGCAGTTAATCAGGTCTGGGCAGTAGATATGACCAAAGTAATGATAACAGCATATGGATGGATATCAGTGATAATAGTGCTGGACTGGTATACGAAAAAGATAGTAGGTTGGTATTGTGGAGAAACATCTACCACCAGGCAATGGTTATCAGCATTAAATCTGGCAATAGTGAAGCAATTTCCAACAGGTATAAGGGAAAATGGAACTTTACATCTGGTCAGTGACAATGGGTCACAGCCGACATCAGGGAAATTTATAAACGAGGCATCTATTCTGGGAATCAAGCAGGTATTTGCCAGTTATAACAATCCAAAAGGGAATGCGGATACCGAACGAGTAATACGGACATTAAAAGAAGATCTGGTGTGGACAAGAGAGTGGACAAGTATATATGAGTTCACTGAAGAATTGACAAACTGGATTAACCGATATAATGACGCCTATCCACATCCATCATTAGGATATATGACACCAGTGGAATTTGAACAAAAAGAGATAAAACAATCACCTTTAACCAGGTCGCCTAATTCTCCCTTATTTTGCTCTTGACAAATGGGGGGCAGTACAGTTTTTCCCCTTCCTTTCCTCTCTCCTTGTAGAACAGGATATAGGAAAGGAGGTGCCTTTTGAAAACCCCGAAATCTAAACTCGAAACCCTAAAAAATGCAATATGTAGGTTATTTGGGTTCAAGTTCCAGGGTTTCCTATGAAATCTTTCATCGGTTATTTTGTTGTGGAAACATAAAAAAATTTGATGCAGATGCAATTCTAATTAAAAATCATTCATCACAGGAACAAATAATGGCACAAAAATTTCACTGGATTTCCACAGATTTTTTCTGCCATGCCCAGATGTGTTTCTTGAAAAACTTGACAGTTAATCCACAATTGTTGTAAATTCTTGTAAGTTTTTCACAGGGAGATATAATGAATGCCCTTTTTCTAATGTTTCTTGTTATCGCAAGTTTTGTTGTTGCCTTCAGATTTTATGGAAGATACCTTGAAAAACTATGGGATGTCAGTTATGAAAAGAAAACTCCTGCCCACACCAAATACGATGGAATTGACTATGTTCCTGCAAAACACTGGATTATTCTTTTCGGACATCATTTTTCTTCAATCGCGGGCGCAGGACCAATACTTGGACCAGTGATTGCAGGCGTTGTGTGGGGATGGGGACCAGCGCTACTCTGGATTGTTTTTGGCTCAATTTTCCTTGGTACAGTACATGATTTTTCATCGCTTATTTTAAGTTTAAGATACGATGGTCAGAGTGTGGGCCAGATTACAAAAGACATACTTGGGGAAAGAGTAAAACTGGTGTTTTCTTTTTTCCTGTGGCTCTCACTGGTTCTTGTTATTGCTGTGTTTGCAGCTGTGACAGCAAAAACATTTGTTGAAGAACCAAGAATAGTTCTTCCTTCTTTTGCCTTCATTTTTATTGCTGTTGTTTTTGGTTTTCTCGTTTACAGAAAAAATGCAAATCTCATTTTTACCACATTGTTTTCACTTGTGCTGATGGCTTTTTTTCTTTATGCGGGAAAACACATACCAATCATATTTGCAGTAGAAAATCCGGTAAAAGCATGGATTGTGATACTGCTTATTTATAGTTTTATTGCAAGTGTCTTGCCTGTCAATATTTTACTTCAGCCAAGGGACTATTTGAGTTCTTTTATCCTGTTTTTCGGGTTATTTTTTGGGTTTCTTGGAATTATTGTTTCCCATCCTTCAACAAACGCACCATTTTTTGTCTCTTTCAATTCTTCAAAAGGGCCACTGTTACCAATGATGTTTGTTACAATTGCCTGCGGCGCAATCAGTGGTTTTCATGGACTTATTTCCAGTGGAACAACATCAAAACAACTGCCTGATGAAAAATATAGCAGGCACATTGCATTCGGAAGCATGCTTACAGAAGGGGTGCTGGCGGCTATCGCGCTTTTGTGTGTTTGCGCAGGGCTTTACTGGACAAGTCCCTTTCAGGAATTGAACTATCCATTTCTGATGCAAAAGGGAAACTGGATTGGTACATTTGCTACTGGGTACGGAAGAATCGTTTCAAAAATATTTTCTTCTGCCATTGGAAAACTTATCGCCATGATTATGGTTAACAGTTTCGTCCTGACAACCCTTGACACAGCGGCAAGAATTACCAGGTACATCACCTCTGAAATTTTTGGCAAGTCGTTCAAAATAGAAATAATGAATAACAGGTATTTTGCAACATTCATAGTGCTGGTATTTGCATCCTATCTTGCCTTTGGAGCATGGGAAAAAATCTGGCCAGTGTTTGGCGCGTCAAATCAGCTTGTTGCAGCACTTATTCTTTTTGTGTGCAGTTGTTTTCTGATGATGAAAAAGAAAAATTCACTTTCAACTCTTGTTCCTGCAATCATCATGCTCATTATTACAATTGCGGCGCTCGTCTATCAGGCAAATACTTTTTACAGAAGTCAACACCTGCTTCTTGGCAATATCAGTGTGGTTCTGGTTTTGCTGGCAGCATTTATTGTTGTTGAAGGCGTCAAAGTGATAAAAAAAATCAGGAAAAGCACCTAATTATTCCCACTCTATTGTGGCTGGTGGCTTTGAAGTGATATCATACACAACCCTGTTAACTGCCTTTACTTCATTCACAATCCTGTTTGATATTGATTCAAGCACCTTCAATGGTATTTTAGCCCAGTCAGCAGTCATAC
>JAKPDB010000069.1 GCA_029552985.1 bacterium | reverse complement strand
AAACGAGTTACCGCCAAGTGTAGAAAAAAGACAGAGACAACGATAAATTGAAAAGTAAACCATTGTGAAAGGACAGAAAAACGAAATATTTACAAGACCAGAAAGCCGACATCCAAGCCGACCCGGTGTTTTTTATTTTTTTCTCACCGTACATTTTTAAAAACAATTTTAGTCAGCCCGCAAGTGGAGCATTTGGTTTTGCCCGACACACACGCCGACCCTTCGCAAAACCAAAAGAGCCACTTCTTTGCCTACACACCGATAAGAATGATAAATTTGACATATTAACAAGATACTGAAAGAATAAATGCAAGGAAAACAACTTAGACAATTAGAAGCTGAACTTTGGAGAGCAGCAGACCAACTCAGAGCAAACAGTAAACTGACTGCTTCGGAATACTCAATGCCTGTGTTGGGCCTGATATTTTTACGACATGCTTACAATCGTTTTCAAAAAGTAAAAATTGATGTTGAAAAGGATTTGCCCGTGCATCCGCAGCGTGGCAGAAGACCTGTGACCAAGAAAGATTTTGAGGAACGCAATGCAATGTTTCTGCCCGAAAAGGCACAGTTTGACTATTTGGTTGCATTGCCCGAAAGTGCCGACATAGGTGAAGCGATTGACAACGCAATGAAACTGATTGAGGAGGAGTACGACAGCCTCAAAGGTGTTTTGCCTAAAAACTTTTCTGTTTTCAGTAAAGACCTTTTGCGTGAACTGCTCCGCATTTTCAATAAAGAAGTGTTGCAGCATGCCGAAGGCGATTTGTTTGGTAAGATTTACGAATACTTTCTCAACAAATTTGCGATGACCGGCGCACAGGAAGGCGGTGAGTTCTTTACCCCTATGAGTTTGGTGCAAACCATAGTAAATGTAATTGAACCTGACCACGGCATTGTGTTTGACCCTGCCTGTGGATCTGCGGGTATGTTTGTACAAACAGGCTATTTCATCGAAAACGAAGGAATGAAACCAGCTGAAAAAGTTACGTTTTACGGGCAGGAAAAAACCGAACTGAATACCAAGCTGGCCAAGATGAACATGGCAGTTCACGGCCTGGAGGGGAATATCCAGCAAGGCAATACTTTTTACGAAGACAAACACAATCTTGTAGGCCGTTGCGATTTTGTAATGGCAAATCCTCCGTTTAATGTAGATGGGGTGGACAAAGCCAAAGATGTTGTTAAAAAAGACCCGCGCCTGATGCTGGATGGCAAAGTATGTCTACCCAAAAATGATAACGCCAATTATTTATGGATTCTATATTTCTACAACTACCTGAAACCAACGGGTAGAGCAGGTTTTGTTATGGCTTCGTCGGCCAGCGACGCCGGGCACAGCGAGAAAGAGATCAGGGCAAAGCTGGTGAGAACAGGTGCAGTAGATGTTATGATGGCTATTGGCAACAACTTTTTCTATACCCGTTCATTGCCCTGCACCCTTTGGTTTTTTGACCGGGCTAAAGAACAGGATGCTGAAAGAAAAGATAAAGTGTTAATGCTCGATGCCCGAAAGATTTACCGCAAAGTAACAAGCACGATAAACGACTTTAGCCCCGAACAGCTCCAAAACCTGATTTGTATTGTAAACCTGTACAGAGGCAATGCTCAAAAGTTTAAAACTACCGTAAACAGCTATTTACAAAAAGCTGCCGATTTGGCCAGGGAAACCGAAAAAGTTACATCTGACCTGCAAAAACAATTGCAGGAAATTTTAAAGACCCTAAGTAACTTCAGTCTGAAACAGGACTCCCAGGTTTTAGGGATTGACAGGATTATACCCGAATGGAACGAATTGCAAGATGAAGCAAAATCCATTTATGAATTACAAACTCAGCTGATTGAAACCGTTAATAAAAATAACGGCAATCAATTCTTGGAGGAAATAACCGCACAGACAAAGGCACTCCGCAAACC
>JAKPDB010000035.1 GCA_029552985.1 bacterium | reverse complement strand
ATTGTTCAGCAATGGCTTTCAGTGATTTTTGCCAATGCAAACAACTTTGCGCCAACAACCATTCTTATTCATCAAAATAGAGATTATAAACTGCTGGCAGAAGAAATGCTTATTAATAGTTTACCTGTTGACATCACAGTTGTTGATATGGAGTCATTTGGTGATTTCTGGAGAAAAAGAAACCAGTTTACATTCACTACAAAATTGTCAAATCAAGGGAAAAAGAAAAAACTTGAGATTATTATCAGCAGTACTTCAATCCCTGATAAAAATATAGGAATTTTCATAAGAGATGGAAAAATGATTGATAAAATCCTGGTAAAGGATGAAACCGGCCGAAAATTCAAATACCAGGCATTAGAAATGACCGGTACTTCAGATATTCTCATCTATGACATCAAAAAATAATAAAATATTCTGGAAAATTATTGCCTTAATCAGTGTTCTTTTTACTTCCACTGCTCAATGTCAATCGCAAAAAACATATTGGTGTGTGCAAATAGCAACTTCTACAAATCTTCTTCAACTGAAAAATCTCTATGAAAAAATCAAAACTTTCAACAACGCAAGAATTGAAAAAATTGAGTCTTTATACACAATCAGAATTGGATTCTACCATACCAAGCAAGAGGCAATCGATGTTAAAGATGTTCTTAATAATCAGGGTTTCAATGATGCAATTGTGAGAAAATGCTTTTTTATCAAAGATAGAATTTTGTATTCCACAGGTTCCGAAGAAGCCGCTACAAAAGAATTTGTCGAAAAGCAGGTTAGGACAGCAGATATTATAAAAAACGATACATCTATAGCAACCATCCTGGAAAAACCTGCTGAAGATATCGCTGAAAAACAAAAAACAGTAGAAGTGTTATCTTCGGAAACAAAAACAGATACTGTGCTACTGGAACAGGAGAAAAAATTAGAAAAAATTGTCAGTGAAATCAAACATCTTTTTTCTTCTAAAGAAAAGGAAATCCCAACTGATACCACATTTGTCGACAGTATTTTTGCTATACCTGAGTACGAGCCATCATCAGTCAAAGCAGGCATTAACCTTCAACAGAAAAAAATGGAAGCAGAAAAAAATAACATGGGGTTGAAACTTACATCTCAATACGTTTTCAATCAGAATACTGGTTTAATTGAAGACGAGGATGTGCTTTCATATAAATGGAGGGGATATATTGGCTTAGAATGGGACATTTTAAGGGATGGTTTAAAAGAACATCAATCAAAAAAAGAACAATTGGACAAACAAATTGAAATAGAAAATCTACTTGCTCCACAAAGAATCAGACATGAAATGTATCCGTTTTACAGAAATGAGATAATCTGCATGTTTAATAAGGAAAAAAAGAAATTGCTTGAGAAAAAAATCGGCTTGCTTTCTCAATATGAACAGGTCATTGAAAATCTTTATTTCGCTTCAATGGTTCAAAAAGAAGATGTGCAAAATATAAAAAAGGAAATTGAAAGGGCAAAAAGTATGCTTGAGGGATATGATGAATACGAGGGAAATCTTCTACCTGCCATTAAAGAAAAAGCAAATCAGTTTGAAGTAAACTGCCTTCCGTATTTTGACATTAGAATAAAGGATATACAGCGCATTATAGAAAGTCCTGAAACAAGAGACAAAATCCTTTCACTTCAAAAATCGATCATATCAGAAAAGTACAGACATACCTATGACGCAAGATTCTCTCCTTTTTTGCGTTATTATTTCGGGAAAACAGATACTGGTAAAAAAAATATCAATGACTATTTCACCCTGGGGTTTAATTTCAGCATTCCAATTCCTTTCTCAGAGGAGAAAACAATTTCTGTCCAAACAGCAGAAGAAAAATTTCTTGAAGAAACATATGACAGAATTATAAGAGATACACTTCATGATGTGACAAACTCTTACTATGAATACGTCTATAAAATCGATGATCTGATAAAATTCCTGTATCAGAAACAAACTATACTTGAACAAATCAGAAAGCAATTGGTAAAATTTGACATGAAAGACGAGTCATTTTCAATTTCTGATTTAATATCTGCTGTGATTCAATATCTCAATACTGAATTTGAAATTTTACATATCAAGCAACTGCTCTATTTGAATTTTGCTTCTATCGTGAAATATCTACCTGAACAAAACGTAAGCCAATTCATTGTTCCGCTCAATATTGAAAAGGACATTATCATGAAATCAAAGATAAGAACTGGAGAAAGGTCTGTTTATATATGGTCAGAAGCATTTAACAGGTTAGATAACAAAGTTATTTACTGGTTTTTGAAAGCAAAATCTGTCAATTATGCGCTTGTGTCCATAGGTCGTAATACAGACAGGGAAAAATTGAAAAAATTCCTGGACCTTGTTGGTGATTCTCTAAAAATTGAAGCATTGATAGGTGACAACGAACTTCTAAAACAAAAAGAAAAACTGGGCATCATCGTATCTGAAATCAATACCTACAAACTTTCTGGAATTCATCTTGACATTGAACCATATACGTTTGCTGATTGGGAACAAAACAGGCAACAATATCTCCAGTTATATTTGGAATTAATTCAAATGGTGAAAAATCATCCCCTGATGAAAAATAAAACCATTTCTGTTTCTGTCCCAATTTTTTACACTGAAGATTTTTTAAGAAAACTTGTTCCAATGGTTAATGAAATTTATGTGATGGCATATGAAACAAAAAAACCAGAAACAATTGCAAGATGGATTCAAAAAGCGATAGATGCAGACAAGACAAAAGTCGTTGTTGCGCTGCGCTGCAAAGATTTTGCGAATGAAATGGAAATGGAAAACGTTATAAAAGAAGTAGAAAAATTGACAGGCATTTCGAATTTTGCAATACACTCATTAAAAGAATACTTAGAAATCGGAGGTAATTATGAAATTGAGAAGTAAACCATCATTCATCAGGGTGGGTGAACCAGAGATACCGCAAAAGAAAAAGCACATAGACAGGTATATTTATCTTGGACTGATTATTCTAATCATTATTTTCGCATTATTTATGCTGGCCCATAAATCAATCTATATATCTGGTTACGGACAGGTCATTATTCCTTATGTGGATGTACAACCAATTGATGATATCAGAATCCTCAAATATTATGTCAAAGAAGGACAATCAGTAATGCAGAATGACATACTTTTTGCCTATATGGAAAGACCAAGAGAAACCGGAGGAAATGAATTTTATAACCTTGGGCTAAGGGACAGGGAAAATCTTGCAAGACAGGCAGCAAAAATAGAACTTGAAAAAAATTTTGTAAGAAAAAACACTGAACTTGCGATCAGTGAGTTGAAGGAGCAAATTGCATGGAAAGAAAAAGAAAAAATTTATTATCAAAATCTTCTAAGAAGAAAAATTGAACAACTGGAACAATTGAAAAAAATGGTATTGCTGGAAACATACCTGCCTTACAATATTAAAAACTTAGAGGAAGAAATTGAAAAAACAAAGTTTCAGATTGCAAAGATTGATTCTGAAATTTCTACCATTAAACAAGAAATTGTGCAGGCAAAAGAAAAACAGGATGCTTTAATTGCAAAGCTAGATGCCGAGAAAAATCTGTTAAAATCAGATAGCAGAATATTCTGGATATCAGGTGAAAAACAAGAAATTCACAATTTCCCTGCTCCCATTGACGGAATTGTTGCAAGAATTTATAGAGAGGAAAAAGAAGTCGTGCTTAAAGGGGACAATGTCATGAGTATCTGTAAAATTGGGGAAACAAAAATCAAGGGATATTTTGAACAAAAGGATTATCCATATCTTGCAAAAAACAAAATGGTGACCATACAGTTTCCTGATGGTTCAAAAAAACAAGGTATTATAACAAATGTGTATTTTGCCACTATGCCACAGCCACCTGAATTTCAGAAAAAATATGAACCACTCCATAGAAGTGTTATCGTTGACATATTACCGTGCAAATGGGAAATAGAACCATTCAAAGAAATCTACAAAATGAGTGTAAAACTTTATGTTTTAAAATTTTCAACAAGAGGTGAAAAATGGAAATCCTGTTTATTACAGACGACAACTCCTTAAAAATTCCTTCCGACGATAGATACAAATTGGTAACTACACCTCCGGATCAGATTGAAGTTGAAAAAATCGAAGGATATGACATGGTGGTTGTTGATGCAAGAAATCCTGAAGCGCAACAAATTGTAAAATCAATAAGACAGTCGCAATCAGACGCAATCGCCCTGAAACCGGTATTCCTCTTTTCTACTGAAGAAATCAAGGATATGAAACTTCAATGTCTTTCAGACGGTAAAACAGATTCCGGAGAACCGCTGAGAATTGTCTCACATGCAAATGAAATTTCCAGATTGGTATCCACTCTTAAAGAATTCAAGCCGGAAAATTTTGAAATATCTGCAATGCTTCGAATTCTCAGGTTTCTTTACACAAGGTCCATTCAACTGAAACCCATGATACTTCCAACATATAGATACGGTTATATCTATCCCTTTGCGGCATCGCAATTTTCAGATGACGAGGACTTCAGAATATATGAAATTCTTGTGCGATTGGAACAGGAAGGTCTTCTAATGGGAAACTTTTATGACAGGATACATCTCTGCAATAGGTGCCGCAGTGCATTTATGAACTTTCGGGAAATCTGCCCTTCATGCAAATCAGCAAACCTTTCAGTTGAAAATGTGATACACCATTTTTCATGCGGGTACACATCAGAGGAATCAAAATTCACGCATGGAGAACAACTGATATGTCCAAAGTGCAATAAGATTCTCAAACATATCGGAATGGATTATGAAAAACCCTCGACAATTTTTATCTGTCATAGCTGCAATGAAACATTCCAGGAACCCCTGGTTGAATGTTTCTGCTTTTACTGCACCAACAGAACCCCTGTGGATGAAACAGTATCATGGGACATAAAAACCTATGAGATAACTCCTGCTGGGGTCAATTGCGCAATACATGGGATAATGTTTTCATTTGCTGAATTTCTCAGCAGTCAACTTGACCTTGTGGAGTATAATGATTTCAAAAAAATGGTCGACCTTGAGATTGAAAGAAACAAACGATACAAAAGGGAAAGCAGTGTAGCGGTCTTCCAGGTATCAAATTTACAACAAATATTCTTCGAAATAGGTGAGAAGAAGAATGAGCTTGCACTTGAAATGGCAAAAATTATCAAAGATGCGCTGAGAAAAACAGACTTGATTAGTGTATTAAATGAATCGACATTTTTGCTACTTTTCCTTGAAACACCTGCTAAAAATGCCCAGATTGCTCTTTCAAGAATTAAGAACAATATCGAGAAGTTGCTTATTCCCAACCTTTCAACCTCAGGAAAAAAATTCATACCTCAAATAACAACGAACGTTCTACCAGTTGAAGAATTCTCTTTGAATAAAATATTTCCTTAATAAACATGGACAATATTCTGGAATTTTTTGAGCACACAAAAAACTTTATTTTCTTCTGGAAAACCGCTGGCATGTTAAAAATCTTCAGGATCTTCTGGTTCTTTTTTGTATTTGAAATGGTTCGTTACGTGCTATTTGACCTATTTGTAATCTGTATTTACAAAGTCAAAAGTGTTTTTTTGAGAAAAAAATATCAAACAGCTAGACAGATGCTCTTGAAACAGAATCCCCTTGTTTCAGTTATTGCCCCTGGCAAAAACGAAGGCAAACACATTTCTGCTCTTGTAAATTCACTTGCGGAACAAACATATAAGAACCTTGAAATCATTATCATTGACGATGGCTCTGACGATGATACTCCACAAATTTGCAGGGCGCTTTTGCGCGAAAGAAAAATCACAAAATATTTGAGAAATGACATAAGGGGCGGCAAGGCATCTGCAGCGAACTTCGGGTTTCAACAGGCAAAAGGCAGTTTTATTGTTCACGTGGACGCAGATTGTTCATTTGACAGGGATGCAATTGAAAATATTTTGATTCCATTTTTCCTCGACAGCAGAATTGGAGTTGTTTCAGGCAATGTAAAGGTAAGAAACCCAACCGAAAGTGTTTGTTCTGCACTTCAGGCAATTGAATATCTTAAAACCGTTACTGTGGGCAGATTGGTTAGTTCTACCCTTAAGACTCTGAGAATTGTTTCGGGAGCGTTTGGAGCATTCAGAGCAGACGTTATCAATCGGGTCGGTGGATGGGATATTGGTCCAGGGCTTGACGGAGATATTTCTGTAAAAGTGAGAAAAGTAAATTTTGCTGTGTATATGGAACCGAAGGCGGTCTGTTATACAAGTGCACCAGAGGACTTCAAATCTCTGATAAAACAAAGATTGAGGTGGAGCAGATCCTTTGTACGGTTCCGTTTAAGAAAACACAAAGATGTGTTTTTTCCCACCGCCAACTTTCGCTTTTCAACATTTTTCAGCTTTATGGAAAATTTTGTCTATAACTTTTTGCTGGACTTTAAATGGATTGTTTATTTCATCGATATAATGATACATTTCCCAACAACCGCAAAATACATATTTCCTTTGAACTATTTTCTTTACACAATGTCAAATGTGGTGCAATTTATTGTCATTATATGGATATCTGAGAGAAAAAAAGATGAATTGAAACTTGCCCCATATTTATTGCTGATGCCATTATATGTTGGAATATATATGAGGGCAGTCCGAACATATGCATACATACAGGAACTGTTATTCAAAACATCCTATAAGGACCCCTGGAATCCAAGAAAAGTTTCAAAAAAAGCAGAAGAACTTGGAATATAAAAAATTTTTATTTGAAAATCAAAAAGTCAAAGTCATTGATGTCAAGTGTTACTATAACAAAACCATCTTTTCTCTCAGTCATCACCTTTTGATATGCGCTCTCAACTTTCTTTACATCAATCTGACCTGTATCTATTATCACCTTTAAGTTTTTCACGGGTTTTCCTTTGTAATTAACCAGTGATACATACATGGCATCTGTCTCTTTATCCCTCAATAGGTTTGCCTCCACAAGAACGTTGTCTGTACGTACCTTTGCCTTAGGCAACATCTCTCCTATCACTGCCTTTATAAACGTTCTCACCTTTTCATTATAATCAGGATAATTGTACACACTTAAATCTTCTCCTCCCCTGCCAAATGGCTTCAATGGATATGCACCTTTTAAATAACATGTTCCTGGTAATGTCCCTATGATCACTGCCTTTCCTTTTCCGTATTCATTCATCACTATTGCTGCGTCTCCATTTGAGTACCTGCCTATGATTTTGCCTTGTCCTGCTTCAAAATTTTGCCTGTATCCATACGCCTCCATAGTGTATTTTTTACCATCTTTCTCAATCTCTATCACATCCAGCGGTTTTGCATACAATAGTTCAAGTTTTGGGCGCAAACTGTTCTGCCTCTTAATCAGTTTTTCTTCCTTTATTCCAAATACTTCCCTCATCAACTTTGACTCCCTGTTGTACTGGTCCCTTATACCTCCACCTGCAACTGATATCAGAATACCGCCTTCTTTCACCCACTCACTCAATATCTTTGCTGCTTCTTCACTGATATGGTCACCAACCAGCACATAAACATCATAATTTTTCAAATATCCCTTCATAATATCCTGTTCCCCTATTAGATCCACAGGTACCTGTAAATGCCTTAACAGCAAATACAAATATGCCCTCTCTCCTGAATACATCGTATTTCCCGGTGCATACCACGATGGCTCAACCTTATCCGATGCTATGTCCCATATATCTGTACTCGTTAACCATCCTATCGCTATCTTCGCTGGCTCTACTTCTGCGTTTTCTATTCTGTCTTCTATCACGCCCATTTTGTAATTTGCTTCCTTCACTGTTTTGAATGTTTCAGGATAATACTTGACTTCAAAGTAAAGAATCCAGGAAAAGCACTGTGCTGCATAGGTGTAAGCACCGAGTTTGATAAAGTCAGCAGGATATCCATAATAACTATAGGATATCAGATATGTTCCCATTGGTGTATTAAAATATTTTGAAAGGGCTCTCGCAAGAGCACCTTCATAGGAAAGGGTTTGAACACCTGGAAAATCAGGCGTGTTCAATCCCCATGAGATCTCGCTGGAATATCCTGTGACTCCTCTTTCTGAAAATAATAAAAATGGGTCAACACCAGAATGCATGGCTGG
>JAKPDB010000170.1 GCA_029552985.1 bacterium | reverse complement strand
GATTTTTCCCATTGCCCGAATATGATGAGCAATCCTGTTGTTATTACAAATAGAACAAGGACAATTCCAATCGCAAAAATTAAGGCAACACCTTTATTTAGCCATCCAGATTTCTTCACTGAATCCCTTTTCAATGTTTTTCCCTTCAACATTTCCACCATAAAGAATAAAAAAAACCTTAATTTTTTGAGGTAGTTCTGGATTGATTCTTGTATCCCAGTTTTTCTGCCATGTTTTTCCATCCCAGTATGAAAATGACAATGTTTTCACATTTTCTACAAAAGGTTGACTGCCTGTAAAACTGTTTTCAAAAGCATATGTGGTTGTTTTTGCATCAATTCGTTCAAACGACATTTTGATTGTGTTGTTATCAAGATAAATTCCATATTTTCCCATATCAGAACCTTTGCCCTCAGTATATGGCGCAATAAATTTGATTGATGTTTCTGTGCCAATAAAATCAATTCTGAAAGGACCTGGAATGTCCTGTACGACGGATTCTTTGAGTTTATGCCTTAAAAACAGGGTAAAGTTTGATGCCTGTGCAGACATTGTTTTTTCTGCAGATTGTCTTGCGATTCTTACTGTGATGTTTGAAAAAATCATCAGTCCTGAAACAAAAACAATTGTTAAAATAACCATTGCAACAAGGACTTCAAGTAGGGAAAGCCCCCTGTTATCTTTGCTGCAATGCTGAAATAAACTCTTCAGAGTATTGTTTTCCTTCGACTTTTTTTGTAAGAATAATGTGAACTTCATAAAGGTTTTCTTTCACTTTTTTAAAATAAATGCGGTAGTAAATGTTTGAAAAACCAGCCATTTGACCTTCAAGTTTTGCTGGAACAACTGCTGTGCAATGACCGTATTGTTCCTGTATTTTATCAAACAAAATATCTGCAGCCATAGAAAAATCCTGAAAATTTGTTGCCCTTGAAAACAGTTTTTCAGTATTCTGTAATACCATCAGCACGCATGAAATACCAATGATAATAATGATCGCTGATACAATTGTGGATATAAGTGAAAATCCCTTTGTCATGGCTATTTGATTACTGCCTTTCCTGTTAAATTATAAAGGACAATTGTTTTTGTTTTTTTTGTTGTCGTATCTTCTAAAATGAGATGGCCTGCCTGTTTTGCAGTACCCTGGGGTAAAAATTCTGCTGGAGAAAAACCATCTGTTTTTTCTTTGATAATAATAAATTGCGGGAGTTTATAAATTTTTCCTATCAGTGAACCATCATTTGTGTACATTCCACAACTATTATTTTCAAAAACAACCTGGATTGTTTGATGTTGTGCCATTGCGTGCATGCGGGCATTATTAAGCATTTCGCAAACAAACTTTGCGGCATTGTCCAGGTTTTTTCTTGAGATTGCCTTATGGGGAAAAAAGACAGAGAAAAAGACAAGCATACTTATAATGGCGACGACTACTAATACTTCAATCAGTGTAATGCCTTTATTTCCAGTTTCCAATATCATCCTGTGTATCAGGTTTTCTGTCTGGTCCTTTTGATACAATGATAAAAGGAACATTGGTTTTTTCATGTTGAGGATATTGATAAGTCAGGGGATTTCGCCATACATCAACAATATTGTTGTTTTCGTCAATATCTGATTCTTTAAATCTCATGTATGGACCTTTCCAGTTTTCATCATCAAGTGGTCCCATTAAAGCAAAAATGAGTATTTCAGTTGAACCAGTACTTATGGGATAATCACCCATATCTGTTTGATACATAAACAGTGCTGACTCAATTGAAGCAATCATGCTTTTTGTTTTCATGATGGCTGCTTTATTTCTTGCTTTGCTGATGGCTGGTAAACTTATGGCTGCGACCATTGAGATAATGACAAGGACAACAAGTATTTCTGTAAGAGTAAAACCTGTTTTTTTCATGGCACAATATTAAAAGGGTAGAATATTTTTTAATCTGATAAGAATTGTTGCAGTTGTGACAGGCCTTGATTTCAATGCTGGGTCAGTGGTTTTTCCTTTCAGTGTAATTTTTACTGCCACAGGGGTTTCTATCTGAAGATTATCAATTTGCTTCAATCCATTTTTTGTCAATGTGTAGTAGATAAAACCGCTTCCTGATTCAAGGACTATCGACTTACGTGGGTCAATAAGTTTCCACGCTCCTGAATCTCTTAAAGGGGTAACTGATGTGGTTGTTTTTGCCTGCCACAATGTTGTGTCTGTATCAGTTGTGGGAAGGTTTGATGGTATTTCAGCATTCATTCCAGGGGAAATTAAATAGAATATATATTCATTTTTTGTCCTGTCATAAAGACCAAGTTCATAAAAAGGGTATTGAGGGTTATTTTTTATGGCGTGAGCAAATTGAAGGCCAATGGTATCTCTTGAGCCATAGGTGATTTCAGTAATCATTGCATTAAGGGTATTTTGAACTTCATTCTGGTATGTGATGAGTTTACGAAGTTTTGCTGCCCTTGTATAAAGAAAGGCAGAAAGTCCCACAACAATCACTAAAAGGGCAAGTGCCACAAGTATTTCAAGTAGAGTAAATCCCTTTTCAATGTTCTTTTTTTCCATCAATATATCCCGTTTCTTGTAATAAAAACAGGCATGCTGAACAAAAGATAATTGTCCTTTGTCCTTCTTACTTCAATTTTGACTTTTCTCAATGCAACAAGGTCTGTTTCAGTATCGGTTGCGTCGCTTCCATCATATTTATACCAGACGCATCCCATATACACCTTAAATGATGGGTCTGGACTTGGTACCAGATATTGAGTATCTAATAAGGTATCTTCTTCATTCATTTTTTTTGGATAATCTGATTGTCTATCTGCATACACAGGCGGTAAATCAATTGTTTTTACTGATTCTAAATAGTATTGGGCAACTGTTGAAGCAAGAAGCATTTCATTTGCCTTCTGCATCACATTTAAGTTTCCAGCAATAATCAGTAGTCCTGTTCCAACAACAATTGTGAGCAAAAACATCGCAACAACAAGTTCAAGTATTGAAAATCCTTTTTTTACCATACAAGTTTCCAGTTAAATGGAAGATAAATTCTTCTTCCACCGACAAAACCTGGATAAATATCCGCTGTACCCACTACCTGATTATTTAGGAAACCCTCTTTGTATAATGAACTATCGTATATCAATGTTACACCAGAATTGCCAAGATTCACGAAACCATTTGTGACAAAACATCCATATATACGTGTATTTGCGTTATTAAGAGTAATGCCATCAGATGCAGGATTGGTGCCACGGGCGTAGATTAGCCCGCGCAATCTCACATAATTAGTGCTACTACCAAGGTTAACATTCGCAGTTCCATTCCAAGCACAGGCAATTATTGCAGCCTTGTTGTTCATATTTTGAATTGGATTTATTTCAAAATCAAGATTTGTCGTTGTTCCGATATTGACAGTGACATTGTTGCCACTACCTTCAGTCAAAACCATAAACGCTGCCCTTTGATTTGGTCCAAGTGTAATTGACGGAGTATTATTTATATTGAGGGTTATAGAATTATTTTTCGAGTATATGAGTATTGCTGCTTGTCTGGTACTATTTTGCGCATAAATAGTGAGATCCGAAGGAATAGAAAAGCCGTAATCACTTACAAGAGCGCCGTTATTAATTCTGACATTGTTGCCAATTGAAATAGAAGATCCAGTTAATGCTCCACGAAAGAGAATCAGATCACCGCCATCAAACACTGTGTTTGCGTCCACAGTAATATCCTGAGTGCCAACATGATCTGAACGGACACCTGCCTTGAAAAATGTTTTACACCCAGGTGCTGGCTGGATATTACAGGTACCCTGGAACCTGATGTAGCCATCAGCATAAAATTCATTCCGAATTTTTGCACCATTTATAATAACATTTCCATATTGCTGATTTACACTTGATTGCATGACATAAATTTTTTTTGTGGTTTCATAGTTTGTAAAAGTAAAAACCCCGCCATCGTATGTTACGCCAGAAGGAAGAAGATTATCCCATTTTTGCCCGCCGTCTGTACTCATTCGTGCCTGAGTTCCAGATGCCCCCAAAGGCCTGAATAATACCCAATCATCAGATGGGAAAAATGGTGGTAATGTATATCCAGAGAGATTTTCTGGCTGTTCAATATTAGGATAAAGCGGTACAGGAGGATTTACACTACTATCTGTTAAAGTTGTATCTGTCCCTCCTGTTAGAGAGGAAGCATTTGTGGCTGTGATATTTCCTTTGGCATTACTTGCATTTCCACTGACAGTATTTGCATAAATCACATGTTT
>JAKPDB010000138.1 GCA_029552985.1 bacterium | reverse complement strand
ATTTGGGCAGGAAATTGGGGATAGGTTTCAAGCAATTTTGGGTAGTATTTGCCAGACATTTGGTAGTAAAGAACTATATCCTTCCTTAGAAGAAAAAGCTGCTCATCTTTTATATTTTGTCATAAAAGACCATCCATTTGTGGATGGGAATAAACGGATTGGCTCATTCCTGTTTGTTTACTACTTAGATAAAAACAATTTTCTCTATCGCAAAACAGGCGAAAAGAAAATCAGCGATAATACTTTAACAACCTTGGCACTGTTAATTGCAATTAGTGATCCAAAGGAAAAAGAAAAAATGATAAAAATTACTACTAATTTGATTTCAATATGAAACTTTATCTTCAAAGCATTATAGACGACATCTCTTTTGAAAACTTGCCAGCAAAATGGCAAAGTTTCGATTTTGCGCGGTTTTCAAAAGATAAAACGCTTTTTGATTTTCAGCAAAATGCTTTGAAAAATGCTGTGAAAGCATTGCATTTATTTTTCAAGGACAAAAACGCCGATAAAAATGCATTATTTGAGCATTACAAACTTAATAGATTAGAAGAAGATTTTGATTATGACTTAAAGAAAAAGCAGGATAGTAAAACCGCGAAATATCTTTTGGAATATCCTCAAGATTATCCGGTAGACGATAATAGAATTTCATTTGCTCATTTTATCAACCGAATGAGCTTCTGGATGGCGACCGGCTCAGGCAAAACGCTGATTATCGTTAAACTAATTGAGCTTTTGGGAAAACTCATTGCCGAAAAAGAATTGCCAACGCGGGATATTCTTTTTCTGGCGCATCGCGATGACCTTTTAGACCAATTTAAAAATCATGTTGAAGAGTTCAATAGCTTTAATTTTGATACAAAGATAAATCTCAAAAATTTGAGAGATTACGAAAGCGTCAAGCGAGAAAACGCCTTGCCATTTTCTAAAAGCGAGATTACTGTTTTTTATTACCGCTCTGATCTAATTTCTGATGAACATAAAGAAAAAATCGTCAACTTCAAAAATTATGACAACGATGGTAGGTGGTATATACTTTTGGACGAAGCCCATAAGGGCGACAGAGAAGACAGCAAACGGCAGGTTTTATATTCCATACTTTCAAGAAACGGATTTTTGTTTAATTTTTCCGCTACCTTTACCGACCCGAGGGATTTTGCAACCTGTGCTTTTAACTTCAATCTTTCAAAGTTTGTAGAGGAAGGATACGGTAAACACATTTATGTGTCTTCTGCCGAGATTAGTGCGTTTCGCGAACGAAATGATTTCTCCCCGATTGAAAAGCAAAAAATCGTTTTAAAGACGCTTTTGCTTTTAACTTACGTTAATAAGTATTTTGAAAAAATCAGGGAAGTTAATAACACTTTATATCACCGTCCGCTTCTTTTGACGCTGGTTAATTCTGTGGATGTGGAACAGTCAGACCTGGAATTATTTTTCAGAGAATTAGAAAAGGTTGCGAGAAATAAAATTAGAGCAGATTTGTTTAATGAAGCAAAACAAGAACTTATCCAAGAATTTAGCGACCATTCAACATTTGAGTTTGAAGAGCTGGACTGCGTGGTGAATGCCGATTTAATTTCAAAGTTGGACTACAAGGATATTTTGAAATATGTTTTGAACGCCAAAACTCCGGGCAATATTGAAGTTTTGAAAATCCCCGGCAATAGAAACGAATTGATTTTTAAACTTAAGACTGCTGAAAAGCCGTTTGCTTTAATTAAAATCGGCGACATATCCGGCTGGCTAAAGGACAAACTTGATGGATATGAAATAAATGAAAGTTTTGAGAATGAAAGTTATTTCAGACGAATAAATCGTGATGATTCAGACATAAATGTTTTAATGGGTTCCCGCTCTTTTTATGAGGGTTGGGATTCTAATAGGCCAAATCTTATTTTATTTGTAAATATAGGGGTTGGACGCGATGCCAGAAAATTCGTTCTGCAATCGGTGGGCAGAGGCGTAAGAATAGAGCCGCAAAAATATCAACGGAAACGGCTCCAGAATTTGTTTAACGCAAAGGAAGTAAAAGGTGAGTTTTATGAGAAAGTCAAAGACCTGATTTTACCGATTGAAAGCTTGTTTGTTTTTGGCACTAATGCGGAAAACTTAAAAGAGATAATCGCGACACTAAAGGCAGAAAAACAAGAAACGAATCTAGGCGAGCTGTTTATCTTAAACCCGGAAGCGCAAAAACATCTTCTTTTGGTGCCGGTTTACAAAAACTCTGAAAGGATTTTTGCTGACGAACAGCAACCACAAAAATATACTATAAGTGAAAATGATTTTGAGTTAACAAAAACTTTTTATCAGTATTTAGGCGATAAAATCGCTTTGGCTAAATATGATTGCGAAGTGAAGGTTTTGAAGAAGGCAAAGGAAACCTTTGCCAGCAAGGATAAATACTATGATTTTAGTGAGAGCAAATCTCTTCTTGAACCAGATCTAGTTCTTGGACGAATTTTTGATTATCTCGGAGTTAAAAACAAGGAGTTTGAGAAATTTAAGAGGTTGGAAAATGAAATCTTGCATTTCAAAAAGGTTAAGCTTGATAATGGAGAGAAATACGAAGAAATAAAAAAGAGAATTGAAACCATAAGGAATAAGCCAGAGCATGAGAAAAGGTTAGACGAATTATTTAAAAAAGGCAAACGGAGTGAGTATGATAAAGAACTTAGATTATTTGAAGGTGCCAGTGAATACGAGATTAACAATCAAAAAATCAAAATCAAGTATTTGGCTAACCACTACTATCTGCCGGTGATTGTTTCGGATGCCGAAAAAATTGATTATCTCAACCATATTATCAATGTTGATAGCGAGGTAAAATTTATTGAGCAGTTAGAAGGATATCTTACCAAGCCCGACAATATTTTTACGCAATTTGACTGGTGGATGTTTTCAAAGCTTGACCAAACGCTGGATGAAGTTTTTATTCCTTATTACAATCCAAAGAAAAATAATATTGCCAACTTTAAACCTGACTTTATTTTCTGGGCGCAAAAAGGCAAACGCTACTTGATTCTATTTGTTGATCCTAAGGGGACAGAATATGCGGATGGCTACAGAAAAATTGACGGCTACTCCCAGATATTTGAGGTTGAGGAAAATGGCAAAAAAGTGTGCAGGAATTTCTTATCTCATGGACTAACAATAAACATAAAATTGTTGCTCAAACCAAAAACTGGTATCGCAACGGTTTTGAACAATTATAAACAGTATTGGTTTGATAACTATAACGATTTTGAAAAAAGGATCAATGAGTTCATAAATGCTCCTTAACAGGCAAATAAACACTTTTTCGCATACATCTTTTAATTTGTCTTTCCTTGCTTTATTTTTCCTCCGAGGATTGTGAAAAAGGTTAAACTTAAAAATGCCACAATCAGAGAAGATGTGGAAATATCAAATTTGTAAGACACAATCATGCCCAGAATGCTTGCAAGTATCCCTGAAATCCAGCCGATTATAAGAGTCCCTGTAAGATTTTTCCCTGTCAATTTTCCGATCAGGGCGGGAATAATCAAAAATGAAAATACCTGAAGAATTCCTGCAATTTGAATGGAATTGACAAGCATCAGGGCAAAACTGAGAAAAAACAAAAATTCCCACAAAAAGGAATTTTCTTCGCCTTTTGAAAGCGCAAGGAATTTTTTCCTGTAGGCAAACTGGAATAGGCCAATGGTGGTGTACAGGATAAACATTGTAAACAAATCTTTGCCTGTAATCCACAGGATATTTCCATTCAGGATGTTTTTCAGTTCTTCAAGTCCGTGGGGGGTTCTGTCAAGAAGAAGGATACTTGCAGAAAACGAAAATATGTACAGTACGCCGATGAACGCCTCAATATAAACGACCTTTGATATTCTTTTGGAACACGCAAGTATTAAAGCGCCAATCACAGCAAATAGCACTCCATAGGTGGATTGTAATGCTTCTTTACCTGAGTAAATGGCAAGGGCAGCGCCCACAGAAATCATTTGAGCAAGCGTCAAGTCAACAAAGATAATGCCCCTTTCAAGAACATGCACACCAAAATATGTGTGAAGCAGCAGCAAAAAAATGCATCCGATAAACGGAACAAATAACAGTGATATGTCCATGTTATGCCTCCGAAAGAAGTGAAATGACTTTGTCCATAAAAGAAAACCAATCGTCTGTGCCCGGGAGAGAACCAACGTCGTGAGGCACAAGAATTACTTTAAGCCCTGTCTTTTCAGCGACAAAATCAACTGGTTTTTTGGGACTATAAACATTTGCGAGAATTGCTGCTGGTTTTGTTTTGTTAATGGTATCTATAATTTTCTGGATGTCTCCTGAAGAAGGCGGGATACCTGGTTTTGCTTCAATGCAACCAACAATCTGGAAATTGAATTCCTTTGCAAGATATGAAAACAAAGTATGATAGGCGACAAATTTTTTCCCTGCAAGATTTGCTGACTTCCATTTCTTTATTTTTTCCTGCCATTTTGAATAAAAAGCCTGGTAATTTTTCCTGTAGTATGCCTCGTTTGCAGGGTCGATTTTTACCAATATTTCAGTCATGCCCTGGGCAACTTTTAAAACATTGGCAGGTGAAAAATGATAATGGGGATTGCCGCGGGGATGGATATCTCCCATGCTTCTATCAACTGATGATAGTTTTTCAATTGGGGTGACAAACTGTGAGCAGTCAAAATTCCCACTTTTTCCTGGCTGGATATTGGGATTTTTTGATGATTCTATAATCACAGGAAGATATCCAATTTCAAGGTCAAGCCCATTGTACATTAAGATGTCTGCTTTTCTTGCCGCGATAATCAAACTTGGTTTTGCTTCCACATAATGAGGGTCCTGGCTTGTTTTGACAAGCGTTGTAATTGAAACATGGTCCTTTCCAATCTGCTTGGCAAGGTCTGCAATCCAGGGCAGTGTCGCAACCACATTGATCTTTGCAAACAGGTTTGATGAAAACATCGTCAGGAAAATTCCTGCGAGAAAAATTTTCAGAAAATTTTTTTTCATATTAGCCCCCTTTTAGAAAGTATGAGCAGCATGCGCTCCAACTCCACCAATAAATTGTATGAACCATTCATTATTTGTTCTTCCATCCCTTGCGCTTTTGTCGTAGTTATACTGAAACCGTATTTTTGAAAATTCAGAAGGATTGAATTCAACCATTGCAGATGCTCTCCAGGGTTTGTTTCCAAAGGAAATATTTGCGCCATCAAGCTTGTATTGGTCTTTGAATGGTTCAAGAAGGTCATACCTTGTTCCAAAGCCCCATCTTCCAGTTTGATAGATTGACTGAAGATAAATACCATCCTGAGACCTTGTCAAATTTTGAATCGCCTGAGTGGTTGTGTCCTGCAGTTTGCCTTTCTGGTGTCTGTACATATATTCACTTTGAAGGGTAAAACTTTTCCATCTTGATGGCTTCCATTTATAAGTGAATTCAAATCCAATGAGTGTGGAATCTCCTGAGAAAATATGGTCCTCTGCAATTGAATCTGTTCTTGTTTTTCCCGCGATTACAGAAGGTCCAAAGAGAAGTGTTCCATAGTCGCCAACATCAATTGAGGATTTTATAAATGCGCTGAATGCGTGCAGTCCACTTGATGCATCACTTCCAAAAAGAATTTCATTTTCTCCCTGAAGCGCTTCAACGCCAAATTGGGTGTAAATCGGAAGTTGCGGCAACCATGTTAATTGAATTCCCTTTTCATTGATGCCTTCGTGTCCTACAAATGCCCTATAAATAAGGGGCTGGTCAACAAAATTCCAGACATGAGAATGCTGGCTGTTTAATCGTCCAAAGCCAGATTTGAATTTACCAATTTTCGCCTGAAGTCCTGCAGGAAGATTTGTTGTGATAAGGTATGCTTCTTCAAGTTCAACGCCTTCTTGCTTTACTGGAATTGTGGCATAGAGATTGAAAAATGGGTCAACAGGAGCAAAAAGATATAATTCTGCTGCATGGATGTTCATACCTTCTTTGTGGTCAATGCCTTCTGAAATAAAGCTAGGAATGTTCCACTTTTCAAGTTCGTCCTTTTTCAAACTGGAACTATAACCAAAAGTATCAAGGATCAATGAAATATTGGGATTGTAAGCGCTTGCTGCACCAAATAGTCCACCAGAAGTATAGGATGGCTTTTCTTCTGGTTTTGCAGGAATTTCTGCTGCCTGTTTTTTTATCTGGTCTAATTCTTCCTGAAGTTGTTTGATAATTTCCTGCTGTTTCTGAATTGTTTCCTGCTGTGCCTTCAACATGTCTTCAAGGGATTTTATCTTTTCGTTGATGTCCTGGCACATGCCCGCTGGCGCAAAAGCGACCCACGATATAAGTAATAAGTCTGAAAATATCAGAGTAATTTTTTTGATTTTCACGGTCACCCCCTGTTGGAATCACAAACCACAAATGTTCTGGATACGCAGATTAAAGAAATGTGAAACAGTTTTTTAGCAGGGTGGACCGCGAGTAAAAGGCCTTTCAGAATAAAAGTTTTTGATTAGGTAAGGTCTTATTGATGAAATTGTCCAGCAAACAAAGATAATGAAAAGAGATAAAAACAACTGAAATGAAAATGGAGCAAAGGCGCTCAGATTTGCGCAGGTTGAACAGTTTGTGTTAAAAGCGCTGACAGAACAGGCATGTGAATGGGTAAGAGTAATACCTGATATTGCAAGCAATCCCACAAGGGAAAGTATGGTGGTAATTCTTCTCATATTGTTGTTAGTATTTTACCTGTGACACAGGACGCCTGTCAAGATACACAGTATCAATGGTTTTACTTCTTTGGATACCCGACTGGTTGAGTAAGAATAATTTTTTGTTCTACTTTCAGATTAAGAATTTTTGCCAAGTTTTCTCTATCCACTATTCCGAGAACCACAGTATTGAGTCCTTCTGATGCGCAAAAAAGATACACATTCTGGCTGATAAAACCTGTGTCAACCGCTGAATAAAAATCTTTATCTGACTGAGAAGCTCTGCCCATTTTTGAGTAGTCAGCAACATATGCAAGTACAACAGGAGCAGTTTTTACAAATGCCTGTCTTCCAAAATTTGCCCGAAAATCGCCTGAGATTACAGGTTTCAAAATATTCGTTTTGGCATCATAAACATAGACGGCTTTTGGTGTCGCAACATAAATATCGATTTCCTGCCAGTTTGATGCTGACGGAGCGGTTCTTTTGCCTGAATCTGGTCTGTTGATACCAAAAGCAGCCCACAGAAGATTTGAAATGGTCTGATTTGAAAGTTCATTGCTGCTGAATTCCCTCATTGATTTTCTTGCGCTCAATGCTTCCATCAGTGGTTTTCCGCCTGTAATCTGTGGCTTTGGAAGATTAACCGGCTGAATTTCATTTTCTCCTGCGAAAACAATCACTACTCCAATTAAAAGGCACAAAACTAAAAATTTTTTCATATTAGCCTCCTATTGAATTGCTTTGTCCTATCAAAAACTTTTGTTGTGTGAACTATTTTGTTTTCATTTTAAATTCTACGGCAGTTTAATTTTACCATTTTTCTTTTATTGTTTCACTTTTCTTTTGCCCTTGCTGTTTTCATTCTCACCCGGCCTTGTCTCATCGAGAGAAAGGGGTGAGAAAAAAATTGCGGGAAAGGATAAAGGTGAGGGGGTTTTTGAGAAAACCTGAAACTCTTAACCCTAAAATTTTTTGTGTTTCTTATTATGTTGAATTTTTGATGCGTTTAGATAACTTTAACGCGGGTTTTACGCTGTGAAATAGTTTTGACCTGAGTGAAAAACAGGGGTAAACTATGTTTTAAATAACATGGGAAGAGCTATGAAAGCAGGATTTTCAGCAGTGAAAATCACCCCTGATTTCAGCACACAACTTGGTGGCGCTGGAACAGGGGAAAAAAGATATGCAACAAGCATTCTTGACGATATTTTCGCAAGGGCAATGGTGATTGAGTCAGAAGGAAAAAAAATTTGTTTTCTGTCCCTTGATGTGACAATCGTGACAGAAGATTATACGAAAAAAATCAGAAAATTTGCACAATCCCTTGGTTTTCTGCCTGAATCTGTGATGGTTAGTGCTGTTCAGAATCATTCAGCACCATCCCTTGGCAATTTTATGCTTGACCCTGATTTCCCACAGCTACCAGAAAGGTTTGAATATGTGAGGGGTGGTGAAACAAAAACCTTCCAGTTTATTTTTGAAAAGGTCTGTCAAGCAGTAAGGGCAGCAAATGAAAATCTTGTGCCTGTTGTACCTTGTGCTGGTAGAGCGGTTTTTGATGGACTTGCCTTTAATAGGCGCGCTGTAACAAGAAGCGGTAAAGTGAGAATGCCATGGTTTTATCCGAAAGTGCAAAAGCCGCTTGGTCCTGTGGATATTAAATACATTGAGGGACCCATAGACCCTGAAATTGGAGTAATGTGTTTTCAGTTAGAGAATATGAGATTTCACTGTGGAATACTTCATTTTACTTGCCATCCCGTGAATGTTTTTGCGACAGATTACTATGCAATTTCCTCTGATTGGCCAGGAGCATGGGTTGCTGAACTTGAGAAATTTTTTGAAGCAGGATGTTTAGTTGCAAACGGGTGTTGTGGAAATGTTAATCCCTGGCCAGCATTTCAGCCAGATTTCTATCCTGACCATAGAAAAATGGGAAAACAACTTGCAGAAATTACTGAAAAAATTGTGACTCGTCTCACTGTATCAAACTCAGAAAACATTGCGTTTAAATCAAAAATCATTGAAATTCCATTTCGAATTGAACCAGATATTACTGAAAAAGCGAAAAAGTTTCTTGAAGAAAATCCTTTACCTGCTATTATGAAGGATCATTCCGAAAGGATTGCGCCTGAGTGGTTCGAGGCAGCATCAATTATGAGTGTTGAGTACGCAAGGAAAAGAGGTAATTTTCTTTATGAGATACAGGCATTCAGAATAGGCGATTTTGCATTACTCGGGCTGCCCGGGGAACCGTTTGTCGAAGGGCAACTTGAAATAAAAACACTCTCTCCTTTTGAATTTACGTTTATCGCGCACGCCACAAATCACTATGTCGGTTATATTCCTACTTCACAGGCATTAAAAAGGGGAGGACATGAATCAAAATTTGGTTACTGGTCAAAACTTGTACCAGAAGCACTTGAAATAATCGTTCAGCAATCAATTTTTCTATTAAATGAACTTTATCAAGGAGATTGAAATGGAAAAGAAATTTTTGATGTTTGCGCTGTTAGTGGCCGCGTTAGTGAATTTATGCCGTGCTGATGTTGTGCTTAATGCTTTGTTTAGTGACAGCGCTGTTTTACAAAGGGACACAAAAGTTCCTGTGTGGGGAATTGCAGAGCCAGGAGAAAAAATTATTGTAAAAATTGATAATATTAGCGTTTCAACAAATGCCGACCAGTCAGGTAACTGGATACTTACCCTGCCAGAGCACAAAGCAGGCGGTCCTTACGAAATGACTGTTACAGGAAAAAACACCATTACGATTAAGGATGTTTACTTTGGCGATGTATGGTTTTGTTCAGGACAGTCCAATATGGCAATGACTGTTTCAGGTTGTGTGGATGCAGAAACAGAAATTAAACAGGCAACAAACAGTTTAATCAGGGAATTTAAGGTGGTTGGGTCCTTTGGCGTTCAACAGATGAAAAACCTTCGTGGTACCTGGAAGGTTTGCAGTAGCGCCACTGTGGGAAAATTTTCAGCCACTGCATACTTTTTTGCAAAGTATCTTCAGCCAGAAATTGGGGTCACCATCGGTATCATCAATAGTTCTGTTGGAGGTACAAGAATAGAAGCATGGATGAGCAGGGATGCGCTCAGCAAAATTCCTGAGATAAAACAGAGTGTTGAGGGATTTGACAGAAGTATCAAGGAATACCAGTTGTCTTTTGAAGAATACAACAGGAAACTTAAAGAATGGGAGAATGTAGCTGAGCAAGCAAAAAAACAGGGAATCCAGGTGCCTGAAAAACCACAACCACCAAAATCTGTTGTGAATGCAAACTCATATAGTGTGTTATTCAATGGCATGGTTGCCCCTGCTGTACCATTTCCAGTAAAAGGAATTTTATGGTATCAGGGCGAGGCGAATGCAGGAAGAAATGCGTATCTTTACAGGGATTTGCTTGGTGCTTTGATAGATGACTGGAGAAGGATATGGAAACAGGAATTGCCTTTTATTTTTGTGCAACTGCCAAATTTCGGAAAGGTTGTTGATACAACGGAGGACAGTTTCTGGGCAGTACTAAGGGAATCGCAACTAATGGTTTTGAAAAAACCAAAAACAGCAATGGCAGTTACCATTGATATTGGTGAAGCAGGCAATATTCATCCAAAAAACAAGCAGGATGTAGGGAAACGACTTGCGCTTGCTGCGCTGGGTACTGTTTATGGAAGGAAAATTGTTTATTCAGGACCCATTTATGCAGGCATGAACATTGAAGGAAACAAAATCAGGATAAAATTCAATCATACTGGCAGTGGACTGGTGGCAAAGGATTCAGACACTGGAGAAGTAAAAGGTTTTGTTATTGCCGGGCAAGACAAAAAATTTGTAAAGGCAAAAGCAATCATTGAAAATGAAACTGTTGTTGTGTGGAGTGATGAAATTTCAAAACCAGTCGCAGTCAGATATGCCTGGGCAGGCAATCCAGTGTGTAATCTTTATAATAAAGAAGGCCTTCCTGCATCTCCCTTCAGAACTGACCAGTAACAGGTTATAACAATGCCAGCAAAATAATCTTACAACAATTGGTTCTTGCACCGAGAAAAACTTTGTTTGTGAATGGGGTATAGCTTGAATGCTTGTGTATAAGAACCGTGTACCAGTTAAATAAAAAGTCGTTAAATGATATATGTGTTGTTCTTCATTTTCGCAGACGGCTTGACAAAATTATTAGGGGGGGGGTATTATGAACACAACGACACGACCGGACAAAGGAGGTGAGAAAAATGAAAAAGGGTTTCACTCTCATTGAATTGCTGGTTGTAATCGCAATCATCGCAATACTCGCCGCAATGCTACTTCCAGCGCTTTCCAGAGCAAGAGAAAAGGCAAGAATGGCATCGTGCATCAATAATCTAAAACAGATAGGACTTGCAATGTCCATCTACAGGGAAGATTATAACCATCGCATACCATTGTATAATTGCATGAGTGGATTCTGGATGTATGCATTGTATGACCTAGGATATGTAAAAAACTGGTTGATTTTTAAGTGCCCATCTGATAGAAGAAAAGTTGCCTGGACACGATCAGCGGGAAGCAGAAGTTACGCCATGAATTATAATTTAAATGGTGGATATGAAACTGATTTTTACAACAATCCAGTTGACTTTACTGATACTCTTTATGTCTATGACCAGATGGGATGGGGTGGCGACATCTGGCCGGGTCAATGGTATGATGCCTATACACAACCATCGCATGTCTGGCACGCTTACATCAATGATGGCAACACTCATGCAAAGATGATTCCGGTACTGTGGTTTGATTATCATGTAAGTGCACTGCCTGTAATACGGCTTGTCGAAGATTCAGCGCCTGGTTATAGTCCTGGAGGAAGTCTTACCGGTCATGGTATCTGGACATTGAACAAGAATGATTGAGAAAAGGAGGTGAAATGTAATGAAAAGAAAGGGATTTACCTTAATTGAGCTGCTTGTGGTGATAGCAATTATCGCAATACTTGCAGCGATGTTACTTCCTGTACTTGCAAGGGCAAGAGAACAAGCTCGTATGTCAACCTGTCTTGCTAACCTGAAACAGATAGGGCTTGCAGTGCATATGTACTTGAACGATTATAGTGAAAACTGGTTTCCATATCTCAGTGGAAGAGCAGCAGACAGAGGGACATGTGTCAATGGTTCAAACTGGTTTGCCACTGGCTTTTTGAGAACATTAATTGAACTTAATTATCTCACAAACGCAAAAATCATCTGGGGGCCAACTGTCTGGTATGCTGATGATTATTGCCTCAGGGATTCATTTGGTGTTGTACGATGTCCGTGTGGGGAGTTTGAGGGAAGAGAAATATATAATGGCGCATACGGTTACTTAGGGGATTATTCTTATAATCCCAATCTTCCCAATAATGCAAAGAAACTTGGCAAAGTTCCAAAACCAGCAGAAACAGCACTGTTTTTTGAATGTCCATACGGAAATGTTGCACCATCTCTTACATCTGGTACACTTGGATATTTTAATACTGTTCTTACCGGTGGCTTTTACGGTGGTTCAAGGCACAGAAATATTGAACTTGTCAATATGGTATATGTAGATGGGCATGCAAGAAGTGTGACCAGACAGGAATATGGAGAAAGTGCCTGGCCATAATAGCCAGTTTATAATTTTCTGTTGCCACGGACAGTAAGTAAATTCAAGCAGATGAAGAAAAAATGTGCTTTGCTTTTCATTGTCTTTGCAGTGTTCTGTAGATTCATTTCCTGTGAAGAAAAATTGCTACTTGAGGTTAAAGTCACAAACCTTTCTGATAGTCCCTCAACATTTTCGTTCAGAGTTTCAAGATGTATGGTTGATTTCAATGGTTTTAAGGACTGGGATTTTTTGCCCTTACTTGGTTATGCTGGCAAGGATGGGTTGTCTGCTGAAAAGCCAGGTCAGGAGAAGTGGTTGAATAAAAATGAAAATTCTGGATGGATGAAAATGCCAGCATATGGAAAGGTACTTCACGTTTATAATGAAGGTACCTCACCGCCAGATTGTGCAATTGAAGTTAGGATAAAAAATCAGCAGCAACAACTTCAACGGATATTTCTCTGGAAGGATAAACCAGAGGTATTTCATATATACATGTATTTTTTCCCTGAATCTGCAAAATCACCAGTATTGATTTTGAAAACTGCAGAAGAATTTATAAAAGAAACAAGAGAGTATATTCAGCAAGAGATGAAGAATTTTCCAATCAAAAAAACGCCAGAATTGATCGTTTTTTCAACAGATTTCAATGTTCAGCAAAATGACAATCCAGACTGGATTAAGGAAAATCTTTTATTACTCAGGCAACTTGGGCTTAACTGTGTATTTGACTCTACAAATTCAATCAAGGTGAGTCAATTGATCAAAGATACTGGATTTTTATATGTTGACCACTGGGGTTTAAGCAGCTGGCCAATCACCTATGAAGGATTTGATGCGAAAAAAAAGGAATACGAGACAACTGCATTAAGAACCCTTGACACTTATTTCAGGAGCATCAATCGTGAGAATGTTAAGGTTCTCCATGGCGATGATGAAATTTCTTCAGGTTCTCTTGAAGATTTTATTGCTCTTGATAGCCAGGTTCAGAATCTTGTTATTGACTACTTTAAGAAAATGAGGGTACCGCTTGCAGATATTGGTGTAAAAGACTATTGTGAAGTGCGCCTGATTCCAGATGGCACACACAAACCTTACACAGAATTTTTGAAAACAAATCATCAATCTCTTTTTTACTGGATCAATAAAGCACGCATGGAGTATGTCACAGACCTTATTGCAGAAACAGTAAGAATCACTGAAAAATACTATCCTCACGCCACAATTATTTCTCCTAACTGGCCTGCTGCTGGAGTTTTAGGGGGTGGTTATGATGGGCATGGCTGGGATTTCTGGTTGGTTTATAGAAAAAAGGGTCTGAAAGGAATTTACGGAGAACCCACACCCTGGTATAACTTTTATCTGCAGGGAATATTTTCCTGGTATGGCGATATGATGCGCAGTCACATTCGCAATGGTCCTATGGGAGCATACATAACAACAGCGAGAGGTTCATACCCATGTTTTCTGAATCACTTTGAAGTATATGAACTTGCAGCAAGAGGTGTTGAACATTTTCACTGGTATAGTTACGGTGGGATGTGGGGCAATGAAAATTACACCAATGATATTGTAAGGGACCTGTTAAAAGAATTTGCCATTGTTCATCGTGAATTTGCAGAAGCAGAAGAGTATCTGTATCGTTCAATACCAGAAAAAGCCGATGTTGCAATTTTGTGGACACCAGAGCAGGAAATATGGGATGCCTCGCTTCATCAAGAACTTGTGGCTCTTTATCTATTACTTCTTCATTCAAATTATCATTTTGATATCATTTCAAGTTATGATGTTGATGATGGATTACTAAAAAACTATAAAGTTCTTTACATGCCATTTGCATATATTGAAAGAAAAACGTTTGATAGAATCAAAGAATGGGTACTCAAAGGTGGAAAACTTATTGTTGACGGAGGTTTCTTAAAGGATGAGTATAACAACTCTGGTCTTCTTGAAGATTTTTTACAGGGGTATCATTCAACGGTTGAGAAAAAAATTAATATTGGAAGTTTAGCTCATCTGCGTAATCATGTTCTTTTAGATCAGGCAACAAATTCTGATTCTTCAATAATATTTCCTGTAATATGTCAGAAAGTAAATATGAAAATCCCTGAGAAAGCGAGGGTTGTACTTGCATACAAAGATGGAAAGCCAGCAGCATTTGAAATAGATAGGGGAAAGGGTAAGGTTCTGGTAAGTGGTTTTTTATTTGGAGTAGCATACCAGAGAGATGAGGAAGACAAAGATAACCCTGACTGGTCAAAGCTTCCAGTAGGACATAATTTTTCTCCTTTTCTCCGAAATTTTGTAACAAAATTTATAAAAGACGCCAACATTAAAAAGGTCTGCAATATTGAGCAGGATCTGATTGTAGCCAGAAAAAGGATCAAAGGACAAAAACAAATCATTACAGTGTTTGATTATCATTTTGGGAAACCAGTAAATGAACTTGTATTTCCTGAGTGGCCATATATTGGCGAAACAATCGTAAAGGTTGATATCGGGAATGCAAAATCTGCAAAAAGCGTGAGAGGAAGTCTTATAAAGAGAGATGGAAAATATGTATGGGTAAAATTTAAGGGTATGGATTTTATTCTTGTTGATTGAACACAGGTAAATATGTTAAGAAAAACTTGTATACTTTTGATGGGCGTTTTATTATTCAGGCAGACATTTTCAATGAGTAGCCCGAACACGGCTCCAATACAGGTAAATTTTTTAGGTGAAACATCTACATTTTATTCAGTAATTATCAGAGATAACGATGGGAAATTCGTAAAATTTATTCCTGCTTCAGAAGTACAAAAAAATCAGTACTCAGCAATATGGAATTGTACGGACTTTCGGGGAAATAATATTAAACCAGGAAAATACAGGATATTTTTCAGTAACGGTATTGGCTGGCAACTTGATAGAAATTTCGGAAATAACGGAAGAATAGGCCTTTTTTATAAAGATTTCACAATTGATAACTTTGAGAAAACAGCGAAGATTTCCGTAGAAGGTAAAGTATCATCTGTACTTGTCAATAGTACCGAGTATCGTGATACTGGAGATACACTTGCAGAGGAGACAGGGTTTGTTATCAGGAGTGGAATTGTAAACATCAATTCTGCAAGGATAAAAAGGGGAGACAAAATATTTATTGCTTACTACTATCCATGCGAACTTGAAAATCCCTGGGATTTGGCAGTCGCTCATGATGGAAGCATATATGTGTTGCTGCGGTTTAGAAAACTATTGGATGGGGGATATCGTCCAGGCAGTCTTGTGAAGTTGAAACCCGATGGAAAAGGTGTGGATACAGCATTTGGAGTGGATGGGCAAATCCCCAACTTTCTTTCTTCTCATCAGGTCATTCTTGTTCCTGAAGAAAACCTCATTTATATTGCTGGAAGCGAGTTTGGTACATATGGGACAGGTGCATATAAACTTGATAGTGGTGCTTACTGGTTCTACATTGGTGGACATAAGGATAGTGGAAGACATCCAGCAACAACCTGGTGGCCCACAGGAATTTGTACTGGGGAAGGCAACAAGATTTATATAGGCGACCTTAAGGTTTACGATAGAACAAAACCGATGCTTGAAGGATATCTTTACAGCGCTACTGTTGACCCGTATATTGTTAGGCCAGGTCCATCAATAGAAAAGTCAAATACAAAAGATTGCTTTTATCGAACTGGATGGACCACTGGGATTGAAAAAATGAGGGATACTGGAAACAACGTAGTAAAAATTTACGATTATAAACCATTGTTTAAAACCATTGGTATCGGATTTGATGAGAAAAGATCTCTGTTATTTGCTGGTTCAAGAATTCCTGATGGTTTTGTTTCTGTAATTTATGATGATGGAAAATCATTAAAAGAAATTGCAAAATTGGAGGATAAAGAACTGTGTGGCATTCACACTGTTAGAGTTTTCAATGATTTTCTTTATATTGTTGAAGATGGGGTTTCTTATTCTGAATCTGGTTATTGTGCAGAGGAAACCAACACAAAAGCCTTTACATCAAAAGGAAAGAATAGAATCAGCAGATATAAACTTCTGTTCGGTAAGGAAAAACTTTTGAAAATAGTTGAAATACAATAATGCCAGTTCTTAATAAAAAAAGATTATGTTGTATAATGAAATGCAAGTGATATCACTTGATAAATATAGTAAAAATGGTTGATATAGGAAAAGAGGTAAGGAAGCAAGTGTCAGGAATGCCTGAAGCATAGGACCGCTTCTTTCTGTAGATATAGCAAAGGTAGTAGAGGAAGTACTTGGCAAGAAGGAATAATATTTGCCAAAAGAAAAAGACCATTTGAGAGCGATTTTCATTAATCCGCCTGTGTACGATTTTTCTGCATTTGATCTGTGGAGTAAGCCCTATGGATTTCTTTTCATTGTTGATCTTTTTGTAAAAAACAACTGGAACATTTATTATTTCGACTTTATGGACAGAAATCACCCATTTTATCAGGACAGAAAAAAAGATAAAAAATTTGGCTGTGGGAATTATTTTTTTCAACTTGTTGAGAAACCTTCTATTTACGCCAGTATTCCGAGGAAGTATAAGAGGTTCGGTTTGCCAGAGGAAATTTTCATTGAATTTTTTGAATCTATAAAGAACATTGACGCGATATTTATCAGTTGTGGAATGACGTACTGGTATAAAGGGGTTCAGGAAATTATCAACACCTGTAAGAAAATGAAAAAAGCGCCTGTGATTCTCGGAGGTATTTATCCAACTTTTTGTCCTGAACATGCAAAGATCATTGGCGCTGATATGGTTTTTCAGGGAGCAGATATCAGGAATTTTGTATCAAGGTTCAATGAATATACAGGATTTCAGTTAAGATATATTGAAAAATGCAAGCCATACTGGCAGGTATACGAAAAACTCTCATATCTTGTTGTTCGTACAGGTTTCGGTTGTCCATTTTCATGTTATTATTGTGGGGTAAAAAAGATATATCCTGAGTATTTCCTGAGGGATATTGATCAGGTGATTGAAGAAGTGATTGAAAATGTTTCCAGGTACAACATCAGACACATTGCATTTTATGATGATGCGCTTTTCTGTCATTTTGAAAGGCATCTGAGAAAAATTCTTGAGAAAATTACATCCGCTTATAAAAATTTAAGTTTTCATACGCCAAACGGTATTCATCCTAAATATATCACGCCAGATGTTTCCTTTTTCTTAAAAGATGCAGGTTTTAAAACCTTGCGGTTATCAGTGGAAAGTTTTGATGAAAAGAGGCAGCAAGAATCAAGTTTTAAGATCTGTCTTTCAGAATTTGAAAACGCGATGAAAAATCTTGTTGACGCAAAATTTTCAAAACAGGAGATCGGCGTATATATTCTTGCAGGACTTCCTGGTCAGAGTATTGAAGATGTGGCTGAGACCATAAAATTTTTGAAACAGTTTCCATGTGAGATTAAAATTGCTGAATACAGCCCGATTCCAGGTACAATTGATTTTGAACTTTCAAGAAAACTTTATCCGACATTGCCGCTCGATGAGCCACTGTATCAGAATAACTCTATATTTCCACTCTGGAACTTTGAAGGAAAATGGGAGAAAATTAACTGGCTGAAAAATCTTGCGAAATCTTAATTTTTAAAAAACGCGATTTTCAAAGTAAAATGGTTAATAAATTGACAGGAGGAAAAACTATGGACAACAGAGAACAGGTTTTTACAGATATTCCATCATATGTTGCTGGTGAATTTAAGGAAGCAAAAGGAACAGGCGCTGGCTGGATTTCTTTTGAATATCAATTTGATGAATTTTCTGGAAAAGGCATTGCTACAGGAGCGTTTGCTCCAGCAAATGAAATTGTTCTGGATCTTAAATTAAATGGATGGCACAAGCTTTACATTGCATTTCATCCTGCTATCAGAGTGTGGCTTGATGGTGATAAGGGTTACTGGCAGATTTCTGGTTCTCCTTATAATGTCAGGGATTACTTTTGTTTTGAAGCGGATTTCACAGCCAGAAAACTTCACATTGCGCCTGTGCGGGGAACATTTTCTAATAAGGAAATCATTATTTTCTACATCAGGGTCGTCCCATGCAACAAACATCAGTCCAGAAGAAACTTGATTGCAACAAACGATGGTCATGGTGTATTCTGGGAAGGGCTTGATTCCTATAAAGATTTGTACAGGTACATTTTACCTTTGAAAGACAGTGATTTTTTTAGAATTCTGTGGGGCGTCTATGGTGGTGGACTTTTAAGTGTTAAGGAAACAAAAGTTGCAGATAAAATTCCATGGTCTGATGACGTATGTTTCTATGAGGGAGCATGGACATTTAATCGTTCTCTTGAAAATGTTATTAAACAGGGAGTTGACCCGCTTGCTTTCGTAAGAGAAATTACTGGTGAAACAGGGCTGGAACTGCATTTTTATTTTAGGGTTGGAGCGTTTTACTGGCCATTTCCACTGCACGGTTATACTTCCAGTTTTTATCTGGAAAATCCACAGTGGCATTGTGTGGATGAATACGGAAGAAAGGTGAAAAGAATCAGTTATGCGTTTCCACCTGTTCAGGAAAGAATTCTTGCTTATTTTGAATATCTTGTTGAGTATAATCCTGATGGATTATGTCTTGCGTTTAACAGGGGATTGCCGCTTATGATTTGCGAGCAACCAGTACTTGATGAGTTTGAAAAAACATACGGAAGAAGACCGAAGTTACCTGATGAAGTTGATAGTCCTGAGATGCTGAACGTGAGACACAAACTTCTTTCTGATTTCATTGCTCGCGTTCACAAACTTGTTGCCTCACATGGAAAATCTCTTTCGTGCATTGTGCCGCGGGATTTTGAGAGGAATTTGATTTTTGGACTTGACATAGAGATGCTGGCAAAAAAGGGATATTTCGAATCTATTTGTGTGGGCGCAGGTCATAAAGACGACCCGGACCTAAACAGTGACCTTGAACCACTGAAAAAATTAAGAGTTTCTGGTACAAAAGTTTATCCTGGTGGCTCTGGTGTAAACGCTCATGGCGGAGCATGGAAGCCCCATGATATTGTTGCCAGGGCAAGATTTATGGCTCAGATTCTTGATAATGGTTTTGATGGCGCGTATTTCTGGGATATAAACCAGATTGTTGAAAGTGGAACAGAATGGGAAATTATCAGACATTTTAGCGACAGGGATATGTTGAGCAGGATTATAGAAGGAAAATTTCCTGTCATTAAGTACCATGATACAAAAAAAATCTATGACCTTACTGTTGATAGATACAATCCCTGGAATGCCTATTAATGTGTTGCGTAGAAATTGTTTTTGCTGTTTAATAATGAGTAGCGCACAGAAAGGATACTTATGGGAAAAGAGAAAGATCCACTGGAAAACTGGGACCTTTTTAACCAGGAGCCAGAAAGTCAAATAGAACAGGTTCCTCCGGCAGAGAAAAAACAGTATCTTACAGTAAATGAATTCCTTGACCTGGTCAATGACAATCTCGCAAAAATCGATTGCAGGGTTCTTGGAGAGATGAGTGATATTAATGCGAGAGACAGATACTGTTTTTTTGTTCTGAAGGAATCTGACCCTGAGGTAGAATCTGCTGTGGTTGAGTGTTTTATTGGCTGGAGGAGTTATGAAACTTATAAGCACTTGCTTCAGGATGGAATGCAGGTTGTTGTGACCGGGTTTGCCGGGATTTATAAAAAGTCAGGTAGGTTCAGAATAGAGGTTACCAAGATTGAGCCATTTGGAGAAGGCGCATTAAAACAGGCATTTGAAGCGCTGAAAAAGAAACTGGAAGAAAAAGGTTATTTTGCGCCAGAACACAAAAAAACCCTGCCAGATATTATTCAGAAAATAGGGCTTGTGACTTCAGCAGCAGGCGCTGCCATAAAGGATTTTCTGAAAAATCTTGGTCAGTATGGATTTCAAATCTATCATGTAAATGTATTTGTTGAAGGTGATTATGCAGAGGACTCAATTATTTCAGCCATCAGATATTTCAACAGGAATATGCCGTATCTTGATGTGATTGTTTTAATCAGGGGTGGTGGGTCTCTTGAAAGTTTGAAGGCGTTTAATTCAGAATCAGTGGCTGATGCGATTTTTGATTCAAGATTGCCGGTGATTACTGGCATTGGCCACGAAAGAGATGTAACAATTGCAGATTTTGTTGCTGACAGAAGTTTTTCAACACCTACTGCTGTTGCTGCTTTTATAAGAACCCAGAGGGAACAGTTGATTCAAAATCTTGATTTGATTGTGGATGCTTTTGTTTCTTCCATGGAAGAAACCTTTGAAATCTTACAGCAAACCATTCAATCATTTCAACAGGATATTCTGTCCTGTTTTGAAAGCATTTTAGAGAGATATTATTTTTCAATCCGTCACTGCGCTGAACGGATGCATAGCCGGCTGAAAATGGTTTTCGACTCATACAGAATCATTGAAAAAAAATTTATCAGCACGCTTAATGAATGGCATCTTCACACAAACAATTTGCAGGGTTCATTTTTTGAAATGAAACAGGGACTTTTTCATAGTTTTCAATCCTTGCTTGAAAGGTTGAACAATCGACTGAAAATCGCAGAAGCAAAGTTAATCTCGTCAAATCCTGAAACGATTTTAAGCCGGGGATACAGTATTGTGTATGATGATGAAAACAAACTGGTCAAGGATGCCAGTAAAACAAAACCAGGAGATAGCATTCATATTAAACTTTACAAAGGAAAAATTATTTCAAAGGTTGAGCAAACGTATGATCAGGAAAGGGGTGAAAAATGTTAAAGGATAAGGAAAAGTTAAAAAGTGCACTTCAAAAACTTGAAAAGATTGTTGAAGAACTTGGGAAAAAGGATATCGATGTTGAACAGGGGCTTGAAAAGTTTCGCGAAGGAGTTGAACTGATCAAGTTTTGCAGGACTCAACTTCAAAAGGCAGAAAATGAATTCATCCAGTTAAAACAGCAACTGGAGCAGGAGCAAGAAGAGCAACAACCTGAATCCGAAGAGGAAGAAAATCTGTGAAAGAAAGAAAAAAAGTATGGACAGTATCTGACCTTCCTGTCGAAGAAAGGCCAAGGGAACGGCTTCTGAAACTTGGACCTCAGTCGGTTTCAACCGGAGAACTTCTTGCAATTATTATTGCTAGCGGAGTCAAAGACATGCCTGTAATGATGGCTGCCCAGTCATTACTTTCATATTTTGGCTCGCTTTCAAAAATTGCAGATGCATCAGAGCAAGAACTAAAATTGGCGGTCAAGGGAATGGGACCAGCCAAAATTGCGAGGTTGAAGGCATGTTTTGAGTTAGCAAAACGGTTGGAAAATGAAGAAAACAAAAATGGGTTGCACTATAAGGACGAAAAAATCACAAATCCATCTGTGGCATATTCATTGGTAAAAAAACACATTCGCGCTTACAGGAAAGAACATTTTTTTGTGGTGTCTCTTGACTCAAGAAACAGAATTCTCGGCATAGATGAAATATCCATTGGCACTCTTGAAGCCAGTATCGTTCATCCCCGTGAAACATTTGAATCAGCAATCAAACGTCATGCTGCAAAAATCATTATTGCTCATAATCATCCGTCTGATGATCCTGAGCCTTCTGAAGATGATATCGGTATTACCACAAGATTAAAGGAAGCAGGGCTTATAATGGGAATAGAATTGATTGACCACATTGTGATTTGCAAAAATTCATTCTTCAGTTTTAAAGAGAAAGGTTTGATTTTCTAAATTTTTCATTTCACAGATGCTTTCATCCCGTCAAAAAGTTTTCTTGATGTCTGGATTGGTGGCAGGCACAATTTTTTTTACTGTGTCTCTGGGCCCTGTGTTTACACTGTTTTTATTGAAAATAGGAGTTAGGGAAAAAATTATTGGATTTCTGTCAATTCTGCCTTCAGTTGTTGGTATTTTTTCTCTGTGGATGATACGGATTGTTGCAAAAAATCCAGTCGCAAATTTTATTAATGCTGCGTGGAAGTTGTTTGTTATTGAGTGTTGTTTTCTTCCTGTTTTTATCCTTGCTGGTATTTTGCCATCTTCGATGATCATTGCTATATTCAGTTTGTTGCTGTTTGTTTTCTATTTTCCAAGCCAACAGTATGTTTACGCCTGGTTTCCAGTGATTGAGTCAGTTATCCCTTCTTATGAAAGAGGCCGTTTTCTTGGAACTTTGAGAATTATCCTTACTTTTGCTGGATATAGTGTGCTTTTTGTTTGTTCGAAAATACTTGGTCCAAACCCTGACTATTTAAGATTTTTTTTCGCACACCTTACGATAATGATGATTTCTATCTGTTTTCCTGTTTTCCTTTCGCGCTCCGGTATCCCTGAAATAAAAAAGGAAGCACCTGAAAAAATAGGATTTCTGGATGAATTTATAAAAATTCTGAATAATAAGGACCATGCTGCTTATTTCAGATTTCTGGCAATGTGGACATTTATTACAGGAATCACCGGGCCATTTTTGATGCCATTTTATAAAACAGAATTGGGACTTTCCACGTCATTTTGCGTGACTCTGGCGTCAGTCAATACACTGGGTTATGGTCTTTCTGTTTTTGGGTGGGGCAGGGTTGTTGACAGGCATGGCAGTAGATATGTATTGTTTGTTTCCTGCTGTTTTGCGATTTTGTATCTATTGTTGCTATCTCATATTCATTTGTTCCCCGAACCATTGATGAAAAAACTTTTGCTTTTTATATCATTTTTTGGTGGAGTTGTTTTTGCAGGACAATTAATGGGAGATACAACAAGAAGAATGGCACTCTGCCCAGAACAGAATAAGTCATCATATTTTGCATATATGCTTGTGTTTGGTGCGCAGTTGCCTCTGATTGTTGCATCTCCTTTATCTGGTTTTATCCTCGAACGGTATAGAAATTTTCAATCAGGACTTTATGGGATTTATCAGACCATTATGATTTTGACAATGTTTCTCCACCTGCTTCTACTTTATCAAATTTTTCAAATGAGGCCATTGAAGGAAAAACCTATTGTAGAAATTTTGAAATACGATATAACAGAAAGTTTAATGAAACTCAGAGATGTTATCGCAAGTCCTCCATAACACGCAGAAACTAATAAGGATAGTTTAAAAGTAAAAAACGATCGAGTAAAATAGTTAGAACAATAAGAACGTTATTGTAGTTTCAGACGCACAGGACTGAAATATGCTATCACAACAGGAAAAAAATATATTTTTTATAGGTCAGGTTGCCGGGAATACCTATTATACAGTTGCATTCAATGGTGTTCTTACCCTTTTTCTTCTTAAAATTGGTGTAAAGGAAGGGCTTCTTGGCATTCTTTCAGTAATACCATTTATTGTTGGTATTGCTTCTTCTTTTCTCATTTCCTGGGTAGGTAAAAATTATACAAGGATTCTTCGGCCTGTTGCATGTTTTCTGACAGGTCTGGCATTTTTGCTTCTTCCCCTTTTTCTCATTACTGAGAAAATTGGTTATTCTGCAAGCATTGTTTATTATGCGATTTATACTTTTCTTTTCTGGGCAGGGACTCAAATTTCGAGCCTTGCCTGGTTTCCTGTTGTACAACTATGGGTTCAAGAAGAAGAAAGAGGAAGGTTTTTCGGGGTTTTGAGATTTACATCCACCATTGTGGGTTTTGCGTTTTTAAGATTATCTTCATATATTCTTGGAATTGAACCATCATTCAGGGAATTCTTTATTGTAATGCTTGCTGTAAGCATTTTTGCGATTATCTGGCCATTCAGCTATTTTTATGTTTCCATGCCTTCTCCATCTTATGAAGAAAAATCTGATTCCAGAATATCAGGTATTTTTCGCGAAATTTTTTCAGATAGAGAAAGAAAACTCTATTTCTGTTTTTATTTTTTGTGGAATTTTGCTTCTTATATTGTTGCGCCCTTTGTTGTTCCATTTTATAAGACGGTTTTACATCTTTCTTCATCCTTCTGCGTGTTTTTGAATTCGATTTCTATACTGGGTATGGGTGGTTTGGCATTTATCTGGGGAAAGGTGAATGACTTCAGGGGTAGCAGGTTTGTGTTATTTTTTTCATTTCTTCTCGGGTTTCTTTACTGTCTTCTGATGGCGCATATTCATAAATTTCCTTCACAGGGCATTGAACAGGCGTTAATCTTTATTTCATTAATTGGGGGTATTGCTGGTGGAGGCCAGTTAATGGGAGATACAACAAGAAGATTTTTGATTGCTCCTGAGAAAAATCGAGTCGCATTTTTTTCATATTTGGTAATTTTTGGTGGGCAACTACCTGCTTTGATAGTACCTCCTATCAGTGGAAGAATTATAGAAAATTATAAGAACATTTCTATTGCAGGTTATGGCATTTATCAACTGATTTATCTACTGCTTGGATTGTCACATATTGTATGGCTTGTTATGATTTTGAAGATGAAACCAATAAAGGAAAAACCTGTTGGAGAAGTATTCAAAGATGTTCTGACTGAGAATTTGATGAAACTGAGAGATTTAATTGCCAGTCCGCCATGAAAAAGTTTTATGGTTTGTGATAGAATAGTTTATAACAGAATAAAAACCCTATGACAGAGACAAAAAAATATCTGGTTGTTTTTCCTTTTTCATACAAAGGGCGAACTGAATACATTGTTGAGAAATTTTTTGATGATAAAGTCGATTTTTCACACATAATCCATCTTACTTCGCGCTGGACAAGAATTGAAGATTTCAGAATAAAACTTGCCATAGCCAAAAAGACTCCCTTGATTCTTCCATCAAGTTATTCTCTGAAGTCCTTTGCTGCAAAGGTCGTCCAGGATTATACGCCATACAGATTAATATCTCAAATTGAACAGATTTTGCTTCTTACGGAACTATGCGATCAGATGGCAAAAAAAACAGGTATAAGCGCTGTGTCTCTTGCGACCAGAATCAAATCATTGATCAAAGATTTCAAGGTTTCACACGAAAGAATTGATTTTGACCGCTGGCTTTCTGAAATTCAGAAATATCCCTGGAGGTATCAAGAGAACAAACGCATTGTTGAACAGGCGTTTGATGTGATGAAACAGTATCAAAACAAACTTGAAAACAATCGTCTTGTTGATGAAGACGACCTTTATAGAATTGCAGCAGAAAAGGTAAAAGAAATGAATTTTGATACAGTGTTTCTTGAAGGAATGCTTGAATTTATCCCTTCTCAGAGATTGTTGATAGAAAAGATTGCTGAAAATTCAAAGTTGTTTATATCTGCTTATCAATACGATGAAAGCGCACCTTATGACGCAAGAACACTTGTTCTTGAACCAAATATGGATTTTCTTAAGGGTATTGCCGATTCTGTGATAAATGTGGAGTCAAACAGCAATGGTTCAAATGCGATTGTATATAATTTTCCGTCAATTGATGAAGAGGTAAAGGGTATTGCAGAATTGATTTTGAAGGAAATGAGTGAATGTGAAAGCGCAAACTGGGAAGATATACTTGTTGTTTTTCCTGACATGCTCGGTTACAGAGAGATTGTTCAAAGAATTTTTCGTCGTATGCAGATACCGTTCTGTATGACACCAGGGCATGTTTTGAGTCAGGACCCTTCAATAGTTGCCATTATTTCATTTCTTGGATGGCTTGATTCGTCTTCCTGGGAAAACTGTATGTCTTTGTTCACAAGTCCATTTTTCTCTTTTGATAGGAAAGAATCTGAAAAATTTTCAAAGGAAACGAGGGAGATTTTTAAAGGCGTAGGATTTTATCCTGACACAAAATGGCTAAATAAGTGGAAAAACTGGAAAAAAGTTAAAAAAGCAGCAAAAATCATGAATGTGAAAGAAGATTCTCTTACAAACTGGAGTAACAGGCTATTGAAAGCAATAGAAGAAATGGGCTGGAAAGAGTTTGAGATTGAAGGAAAAATTTCATTTATGGATTTGGTGGAGCAATTAAAAAGCAATGTATTAGTCAGCCGAGCCGAATTTATCAATATTCTGAAATGTTCCTTGAATCTGATAGAGGTTGAGAAAAGCAAGGGAGCAGGTGTCAGGGTAATGGGTATTCTTGATTCTACAGGTATTGAGGCAAAAATTGTTTTTATGGGTGGTGCGACTGATGAGGCGCTTCCCATGGCATCTCGTCAGGAAGAATTTTTTTTGCCAGATTCATTAAAGGAAATTCTTTGCCTTAATACATATAAACTGAAAATTGCGAGGGAAAGATTGGATGTTTACAGATTGAAAATGTTAAACAAAATTGTGTTCACATATCCAGCAAAAATTTCAGGAAGGCAACAAAATGGTTCTATCCTGCTTTATGATTTCCAGCAATCTCCTTATAAAAAAGATTTTTACATTGCCATGCCGCAACAAATTTTTCATCCGGTTGTTGACTATCATAAATTTGAAAAAAAATTTGTAAAAGGTGGAAAAATTTACTTTACAGTGAGCCAGCTTGATGCTCTTGCCAGATGTCCCTACAACTTTTATCTTGTCTATGTTGAAGAAGTAGAACCCTACAGGGCGCCTGCCATTGAAGAAATTCCTGAATTCTGGGGAATTTTATTACACACCGCTGCAGAAAGGGCTGCCAGTGATTTCAAGGGAAAAATCATGGATGAACAATCAGCGCAGCATCAATATGAAAGATTCTGCCAGTTTGTTGAAGAATTTCTTGATAATCCTGATAAGGTTTCTCAAAAATACTTTTACAGGATTCCACCTGTGGTGAGAGGTTTTCTTGAAAAAAGAAAACAATACGTGTTTGATTCTTTTAGAGGCACGCTTCAAAATCACATCGGTCACAGAATTTTAGACCTTGAAAAACAAAGCATAGTTCAAATAGGAAACATGGTTCTGAAAGGAAAATTCGACCGCCTTGAAGAAAGGGAAGATGGAACTATTGAAATCATTGACTTTAAAAGCGGGAAGCATCCAAAAAAAGTAAAAAAATATCCGTATACAGGAAATTGTCTTGACCTTGAGAACCTGGAGCTACCGCTTTATTCATTGATGCAGTATAAAATTTCAGGAGAAAAAAGCAGGGTGTTTGTTTGGTCTTTGAATTTTGAAGAAGAGAATTTTGAACTTGAATATCCAGCGATAGCAGAATTTCTTGATGTTTTTGAATCTGACTTACATGCGCTTGGTGAACAGTTGATAAATGGAAAATTTCAATTCACGAAAAAATCAAGGAATTGTTACAGTTGTTACTTTTCTAGTTTCTGTATATTAGAGGGCGACGATGATGAATAATCAGGAAGCATTGAATTTTTCCGTAAAAATGATACACGCATCAGCAGGTACAGGGAAAACACACCGACTTACACGCGAATTTGTGGATCTAATAAAAAATGACAATTTCATCCGCAGTTCAAAGAGAATTGTCGCAATTACGTTTTCTGAAAAGGCGGCATGTGAAATGAAATCAAGAATTATTCAAGCAATTTTTTGTGAGATTTTAAGTGGTATAAGAGACGAGAAGATACGTATTGATTATGAAAATCAACTATTTCTATTAAGAATTTCAACCATTCACTCATTCTGTAAAAACCTTCTCAAACGGTTTTCGTTTTTGTTTCAGATCGACCCGAATTTCACAATTGCTGAACCTGAGAAAGTAATGATTTTTTTCAATCAGGCGATTTCAAAATTCCTTGAGAATACACAGTCTAATGACGAGGCAATAGCGCGCATAAAGCCAATGAAAATGAAGCAATTTCTTGAAAAGCTCGAGAATTTAAAAGAAAGTCATCCACAAGTATTTCTTGGAAAACCTGCTGATGATGACATCACATCGCCAGTATTTGAGTGTTTTTTGAGGATAGACGATATTTTCAAAGAAATAAAGAAGCAGCAGTCAGTGATGGACTTTAATGACCTTGAAATTTTCACATATCGTTTGTTAAAAGAGCATCCAGAATCCCTGAATGTTCTGAATGATTTTGATGAGGCAGTTGATTTCATTTTTGTTGACGAATTTCAGGATACCAGTCTTCTTCAATGGAAAATCATCAAAGAATTTTCTTCTGAATGGGTTTCTGGAATTGGAGCTAAGGCAGATATCGGGAAGAAGTACGGTCTATTTTTTGTGGGTGACAGGAAGCAATCCATTTATCGTTTCCGTGGCGCTGAAAATGCTGTTTTTGATGATGCGAGAGCATTTTATAGCCAATATGTTACATCTGAATATCTGACAACCAGTTACAGGAGTTTTCCTCCTGTTATTGAATTTGTCAACAGGGTTTTCGAATCTTATCAAGGGTTTTCTGAGCAGGAAAAACTTCGTGCAAATGCCATCTTTGCCGAAAGAAAAGAAGGATTTGTTGAGATGAAATTGTTTGAAAAAAACAGAGAAAATCCTATTGTTGAGGTAAAAGAAAAGGAATTCAACTGGATTGCAAAGAGAATTTTATCTCTGATACAGGAAAAATTCCCTGTATATGATAAAGCCACTCAAAATTTGAGGCCAGTAAGCTTCAAAGACATAGCGATTTTGATGCGTAAGAGAACCCACCTGAAAATTCTTGAACAACAATTGCGTTCATATTCCATTCCTTTTGTAAATGTTGGAGGATTTGGATTTTATCAGGAGCCAGAAATAAGATTTCTGGTCTATGTTCTCTGCGCTCTTGCTGATATCTCAGATGCCCTTGCTTTGAAAAATCTTCAGCAGTCAGTATTTCACATCAATACCCACCAGATTGAACAGTGGCGAGAACTTTTGAAAATTGAATCCGCTGCCTCTGTTGTTGACAGAATCATCACAGAAATTGATATGGTTTCTTATGCTGGCACTCAGGGATGTGCAAACATTGAGAAATTTTTGATGCTTGTTCATGAAATGAGAGATATCCCATTTTTTCAGATGGTTCAGAATTTTCGAAGGATGCTGGATAAACAAGAAGAACCAAAAGCAGATGTTTTTTCGGAATTACAGGATGCAGTAAGGGTGCTTACGGTTCATGGTTCAAAGGGACTTGAGTTTCCAGTTGTTTTTCTTTCCGGAGTGGAACAGGGTAGTCCCGATAAAGGCAAAATCAAGCTGATGCATAGAAGGAACAATGCGCCAGATTCCGATTATGTTTTCTTATTTCACAATTCACAGATAAAAAACGATTTTTATAATGATTTTGTGAAAGATCTTGAAGAAGAAGAAAGGAGAATTCTTTATGTTGCCCTTACAAGAGCAAGGCAGTCCCTTGTGATCACAGGACTGAAAAGAAGGAGTATTTGGCTTGAAATGCTTGAAAAATTTCAACAGCAGTATCCTGCTTCTGAAGCACAGAGAGAAATTGTCATAAGTCAGCAGAAACAAAAACCGGTTTCGCAAATTCCTTTGGTTTCTAAAAGACCCATTTCACCGGTTTCTTTTTCGTCTCAGAGGCAACAGTTTGAATCACAGGGAGAAAAAATAGGTACCATTATTCATAAAATTGCATGTGAAATATCAACTGGTTTTTTAAAAGCCCGATTTGATGAAATGTTGAAAAGAGCAAAATTCTTGTCAGAAAAAATGAACCAAAACATAGACCTAACTGAACTCGAAATTCACCTTCAAAATTTACTGAAATCAGAAATTCTTGAAGTGATTTTACCAGAACCCGGTTCTTACAGCGAACTGCCATTTCTCGTTGAAATTAGTGGAAATTATGTGCAGGGGGTTATAGACCGTATCCTCTATAAAAGCGGTATCTGGAAAATTTACGATTTTAAGACAAGGCATGTTCCTGACATCACAGATAGCGATAGAGAACAATTACAGATTTACAACAAAGGTATCAGCAGAATTTTTAATGCAAAAAGGGTTCAAACATTCCTTATTTTCACATTTTGCGGTATAATAAAAAGAGTAGAATAATCACGTAGCACTAAAGGGGGGTAAAAAATGAAAAATACACCTGTTGGCATTGTAATGATGAATGACGAAAGGCAGCATGTGTGGGAACAAAACGAAAAAGACAATATGGCTGTTTTGCATCAATGGGCGGATTTTTTGAAGAAAAATTTAATAGATAGAACTGGAACATGTCCTGAGATTGTCATTGGTTCAGAAACAATCAAAAGTATCACAACAGCGAGAAAAGTGGGTGAAGAACTTGTGAAGAAAGGGTGCAGACAGGTGATTATGTGCTACAATGTCTGGGATTTTCCATACCTTGTCTGGCCATTTATTCAGACAGTTGGAACTGATAAGCCGATATTATCGCTTTCCAATAACAATGGCGCGTATCCTGGGAATGTTGGGCTTCTTGCAACAGACGGAGCATTGAGACAATCCGGCATCAGGACTCATAGAATTGTGGGAGAAATCATGGATTCTGTGACACAAAAAAAGGTGCTGAAATGGGTCAGGGCGTCGCAGGCAGCAACATGTATAAAAAACGAAGTGTATGGTTGCTATGGCGGTCATTCTATGGGTATGGAAACCGGGTATTTTCACCTTGTACCAACAGTCAAACACTTTGGAACAACTGTATATCAGATTGATCAGCTGCTTTTGGTGAAAATGATGGAGCAGGTTTCTCCAAAGGAGGTGGAAAAAGGATTCAAGTGGTTTTCTGAAATGCTCGGAAATAGAATTAAGTATGACGGAAAAATGTTGACACCAGAAACGCTAAAAAAACAGATTGCTCTTTATCTTGCGATGAAAAAGGTCAACCAGGAGTATGACTTCGATTTTTGCGGATTGAAAGGCCAGAGGGAATTAACCGAACATGTATGTCTTGGAGATGTTCCAGAAATGATGATGAATGACCCATATGACTGGAACGGTCCAAAGGAACCGTTTGTATGTGCGACTGAAGCAGATTCTTATGCGGCTTTGACAATGCAAATTTTGAAGTACATCAGTGGCGGATTGCCTGTGCTTTTCATGGATGTAAGATTGTATCATCCGGACCTTGACATCTGGGACTTCTGTAATTCTGGAAACCATGCGAGTTATTATGCTTGTTTGAGCGATGACCCAAAAGAGAATTTTGCGAAAATTACCTTTCATCCAGCGCTTGAGTTTTACTTCAAGGCAGGCGGAGCTTCAGTGGAATTTGACGCAGCGCCGGGAATACTAACATTTGCCAGATTGGGACTATGGGATGATAAACCATATATGGTGATTATAAAGGGTGAAAGCCTTGCTCTTGATAACGATACAAGACGAAAAATTAATGACCAGACAAATCCAACTTGGCCGCATGTTCACGCACGACTTGAATGTCATTTTGAAAATTTTCTTAAGGTTTTTCCCTGCAATCACATCCTGGCAGTTTCAGGAGATTGCGTTGAGTCTTTGAAGTACTTCTGCGATATATGCAAAATCACTGCCATTGTTCCGGGCAGGGATGCAGAAATTGGAAATATATGGGCACTGGTAGGATGAATTTACAAAAGAAAATTGTACTGGGTCTTTTAATTCTGTGGGTAATATTGCTCATCGTATTTGGACTTGTCAGGGCAGGTGTGCTTTCTTCAAAGAAACTTGTGGTATATTTTTTTAAAAGCCAGCCTGATGGTTCTCTGACACTTGCTGAGGTCATCAAACAACCGAGGATAGTTTTATGGGGCAGTTGTCTTGAAGAAAAGATAAAAAGCGCAATAACTGAACTGATTTCAGGACCAGATTCTGACCAGTTGGCATCTGGATATGTTTCCTGCGTGCCTTCAGACGCAATGATTCTTGGTGTGAAGGTTGAAAATGATTTGATTTACCTTGATTTTGACGAGAATATTGAATCAGGTGGAGGAATTTCAGAAATCAGGGGACGACTTGCTCAAATTGTTTTCACTGCGACGCAGTTCAATCCAGATGCAGGGGTCAGGATTTTGATTAAAGGAAAGGAGATCAAAAGTTTTAGTGGAGAGGGAATTACGGATGTCGAAAAGCCAATGTACAGAAAGGATTTTTCAGAATTTTCGGGAGGAGAAAGCAATGAAAGAGAAAATACACCCTGAGTACAAAGAGTCAAGAATTGTTTGTGCCTGTGGTAATACTGTGATCACTCGTTCCACAAGACCAGAAATTAAGCTTGAAATTTGTTCAAAGTGCCATCCGTTTTATACCGGAAAACAGAAAATTATTGATACGGCCGGGATGGTGGAGAGATTCAGAAAGAGATATGGTGATAAAACATCAGGAAAGAAGTGATCTGGTTGAAAAAATTGAGCAATTGAACAGGGAATTTGAAGACCTGGCAAACTTTGTTTCTGATCCTGCCAGTAGTGGTTCCATTGAGTATCGGGAAAAAATCAAAAGGCTCGGTGAAATTTCTGATATTGTGGAAAAAGGTAAAAAATACCTTGCTCTTGTTCATAAAATTGAGCAACTTGAAGAACTCGCTCAGGACGACGCACTGAGAGAGATTGTTGAAGAAGAGTACACATCCTTAGCAAACCAAGTGCAAACAATTGAAAAGGAGCTTGACCAGTATTTCTTTTCGTCTCCTGAAGACAAAAAAGATTGTATCGTTGAGATTCGCGCTGGTACAGGTGGTCTGGAGGCATCGCTTTTTGCCAGAGACCTGTTCAGGATGTACAGTAAATTTGCAGAATCAAAGGGATGGGATATTGAAGTTTTTGACTTTCATGCGTCAGAACTTGGTGGATTTAAGGAAATCGTTTTTTTCGTGCGAGGTGAATATGCCTACGGCAATTTCAAATATGAGAGCGGCGTTCATAGAGTTCAAAGAATTCCTGATACTGAATCTTCTGGAAGAATTCATACATCCGCAGCGACTGTTGCGGTTTTTCCCAGTGTTGAGGAAGACCAGATCAAAATTAATCCAGAAGACCTGAAAATAGAAACATTCTGTTCGTCAGGGCATGGCGGTCAGAGCGTCAATACTACCTATTCAGCAGTAAGAATTACACATATTCCGACAGGTATCACTGTTAGATGTCAGGATGAGAGAAGTCAGATTCAAAACCGCGCAAGAGCGATGAAGATTTTGAGGGCAAGGATTCAGGATATGATAAAGAATCAGAAAGAGCAGGAACTTGCCCGTAAAAGAAAAGAGCAGATAAAATCAGGTGATCGAAGTGAAAAAATCAGGACATACAATTTTCCCCAGAATAGACTTACTGATCATAGAATTGGTCTAACTTTATATAACCTGCAAGAAATCATGGAAGGAAAGATGGATTATTTAATTTGTGAATTAAAAAAGGGGATGAAAAATGAAAAAACATCACTTTAATATGCCTGTGCTGTTGGTTTGCCTGATTTTTATTTCTCAGGGATATATATTTGCTGCTGAAATCACAGAAAATATAAAGAAAGGGATTTTCAAGATGCAAATGAGTCGTCTTGATGATGCACTGAATTATTTTGAACGTGAAAAACAATCGAATCCCAAAAATGGGCTTGCCTATTATTATCTTGGCGAGGTCTATTACAGACAGTCAGAATTTTCAAAAGCCCTTGAGAATTATCAGAAAGCCATAGAAATAGAACCAAACAATGCAGCATATCATCTTGGTGCTGGTATTGCCTATCTTGCTCTCGGTCAAACAGACAAAGCCACTGAAGAGTTTCAGTTAATACTTACTGCTGCATCCGGAACATACGAGGCAAAAAAGGCAGAACAGCAACTTGCCAGAATTAAGGCAACAGACAGGAACCAAGATATAATAAAAAAATGGCAGGATGCAGAGAAAAATAAAGGAATTGAACTTGCTGTGAAGAAAGAAGAAGTGATACAGGGTCCTGTTCAGGCAGTTCAAACCGTTTCTGTTGAATCTGTGGTCAAGGATATGAGATTTGGCACAGAGACAAAAAGGAAGGAAGCAAGCAGAACATTGTATGGCTTCAATGCCACTCAACTTGAACCATTTTTGCCTGTATTTATTGCCCAGATGGGCAAAGAAAAAAACGAAGATATAAGAAAGAACCTGCTGCTTGTGATAGGGAAAACTCAAACAAAAGAGGCAGTGGACTATCTTTTCAGTGTACTTGAAGGGCAGGACTATTCTTTTGATACAAAGATGGTTGCTCTTGCTGGCCTTTCTGAGACATTAAGCCCTGATGCGGCAGAACGGTTGAAGAATATTCTTGACACAATGGTGACAAGAAAACTGAAAATGAGGGAAGACGCCCGGCTAAAAATTCAGGCAATAGAGCAGAGAATAGATGACCTTGAGGCGCAAAAACTGATTCTGACAAACGAGAAAACAAAACTCAGGACAAAAGTACAGGAAATTTATAATAAACTGAATATGCAACCAGCAATGCCAGAAGGTGCTGAACCACCTGTTCCAGGCGCTGTGCCACCTGGAGTTGCGCCTGCGCCAGCTAGTGGTGAACACCCGGTTGAAATGCTCACTGCTGAACAGATAAAGCAGTTAAGGGCTGAATTAAGAAAAACAGAAAATGACATTACCTTAAAAGATAGGCAAATTGAACGGCTTGAAAGGCAGATAGAAAAACTGAAAGAAGAAAGAGAAAAATACCAGCGTGTTCTTGTGAAGAATTATAGCACAGGGACTGTTAAGGTTCTGGGAGTGACAAGAGCTGCGCCAGCCCAGCAGACAGGTCAAACACCTCCAGAAATGCCACCAGGAATGGCTCCAGGGATGTCACCAGAAATGCCTCAGGCACCATTGCAACCAACAACAGTGCAGGCAGGTTCTGAAGAACAACAGGAACAATCACTTGCTTTGTCAATTATAAAGATTCTTGGTAGAATTGGAAAACCAGAATATCTACCAGTGATAGAAAAGGCATGGGATGAATACAGAGCAGATTCTTTTGAACTTGACTATGGACTTGTCAGGGCGCAGCTTGGTTCATATGAATACATTGAGAAACTTGTAGCAAGATTACAGGAGGATTATCCTTCATCAGATATGGATGAGGTTTATTTCCGCGCTGACATTGTAAAGGTACTGGGAAGTTATCTCGCTAAACACGAAAATCAGGATTATGCTGAACTTCTTGGATATCTTGCTGAATCAGACCCCAACCAGGTTATAAAAATTGCGGCAAACCAGGCGCTTTCGAAAATCAAGTCAAAAGAGCCAGAGAAAACTGCAAAGCAGACTTGAAGCGCGTGTCTCGTCGCTTGTCGGGAAAGCAGCACAATTGCTTTCGAGCTTTGGTATCACCAATGCGACTTTTGAATCCGAAATGATCCTTTCTCATCTCTTGGACGTTGAACGATATATGCTGTACATCAATTCACCACCAATTACAGACGATGTCGAAAAAAAGTTTTTTCGACTAATTTCACAAAGATGCAAACATGTTCCGATTGCCTATATTTTGAAGACGACATATTTCTGGGGCTATCAATTCATGATAGAACCCGGTGTTTTTATTCCAAGACCAGAAACAGAAACAATCATTGTTGCAGCGACTGAACTGATTGCTAATCCAGAAGCAGAAATTAATATCCTTGATATGTGCACAGGATGTGGTGTTCTTGCAGTCGTACTGGCAAAAATGTTTCCAGAATCTCTGATTTTTGCCACAGATATTTCTCAAAAGGCAGTGAATTTAGCAAGAAAAAATGTGGAATTTTATAATCTTCAAGACAGGGTATTTGTTTATAGAGCAAATATCATAAACAAAAAAATCAACAAAAAATTTTATCTTATAGTAAGTAATCCACCGTATCTTACCAGGGAAGAAATTTGTAATGTTCCTGAAGAGGTAAAAAAAGAACCTTTGCGCGCATTAAATGGCGGGCGTGATGGCATGCAGGTGATAAGACGCATTTTGGAGATTGCACCAGAACTTCTTGAAAAAGAGGGCTTTTTAATTCTTGAAATTTCTCCATGGCAGGTAAAATTTTTTCACAATTTAGAAAAATACGGACTTGTGCTGGTGAGGGTTTTTAAAGATATCACTGGCAATGAAAGGGTTGTGGTTTTGAAACCAGTTTAATAAAAACAATCCCTTGTGGTAAAATTATTTATTATCAAAAAACAGGAAAAAAAAGATGGATAAATTTGTGATTGAAGGTGGAAAAATTTTAAATGGAAGTATTCCGGCATCAGGAGCGAAAAATTCAGTTCTTCCTATACTTGCTGCTTCAATTATGACACGCGGAACCAGTGTTATTCGCAATGTTCCTGATTTGCAGGATGTCAGAACAATGATGCGAATCCTTGAGTATCTTGGCGCGAAAATCACATTCAAAAATGGAACTATAGAGATTGATTCGTCGGATATCAATAGGTGCGATGCTCCTTATGAGTTTGTCAAGACAATGAGGGCTTCAATCGCCCTGTTAGGTCCATTGATCGCAAGATTCGGAAAGGCACAGTTTTCCCTGCCTGGTGGATGCGTAATTGGTCCAAGACCAATAGACCTTCATATTAAAGGATTACAGAAACTGGGAGTGGACATTAATATTGAAGATGGTTATGTAATTGCCAGTGTAAAAAGTGGGCTCAAAGGCAATTATGTTTTTCTGGGGGGTTCTTTTGGTTCCAGTGTTCTTGCAACAGCAAATGTAATGTGTGCAGCGACTGTGGCAAAAGGAACAACTGTTATTGAGTTTGCAGCGTGTGAGCCAGAAATAGTGGACCTTGCAAATTTCCTGGTGAAAATGGGTGCAAAAATTACTGGTATAGGTTCTCCATGTTTAACTATTTGCGGAGTTAAAAAACTCTCTCCTGCTGAACACAAAATTATTCCTGACAGGATTGAGACAGGTACTTTTCTACTTGCAGGAGCAATTACCAGAGGAAATGTGACTGTGGAAAAGTGTCAACCATTGCATCTTGGCGCATTTCTTGAAAGATTGGGCGAGACAGGTGTATCAATCAAAAGCGGCAGAAATTTTATCGCTATCAGTGGTATTTCAAGATGGAAACCTGTGGATGTTGTTACACTGGCGTACCCAGGTTTCCCGACTGATCTGCAGGCACAGATGATGGCATTTCTATCTCTTGCGGACGGAGTAAGTGTAATTACAGAAAAGATTTTTCCTGAAAGATTCATCCACGCAGGTGAACTCAATCGCCTGGGAGCAAGCATACAACTTGATGGTTCCAGAGCAATTGTTAGGGGTGTAAAAAAACTTCTCGGTGCCAGGGTGATGGCTTCAGATCTGAGAGCCAGTGCCGCACTTGTGCTTGCCGGGCTTGCTGCTGAAGGAATTACAGAGGTTTCACGAATTTATCACCTTTTCAGGGGATATCATAAATTTGAAGAAAAACTTAATTACCTTGGCGCAAAAATCACGCGACAAAAGGACACAACATGACTGAACAAAAACTGAAAATCGCAGTAGCAGGCGTATGCGGAAGAATGGGTTCAACAATTGTGTCACTGTTAAAAAATTGCTCTGATATGAAACTGGTCTGGGCATTTGAATCAAAGAATCATCCTTCAATTGGCACAGAAATCATATCAGGAGTTAATATCAGCGATGATTTTCAGAATTGTCAGGATGCGGATGTCTTGATTGATTTTACTGTGCCAGAGGCAACGGTTGCCAATGTGAAAATCGCGCAGCAGAAAAATGTGAAAGTTGTCATTGGAACCACTGGTTTTTCTCAGGAGCAACTTGATATCGTCAGAGCCGCTTCAGAAAAGATAGCGATTGTAATATCTCCAAATATGAGTATTGGCATGAACATTATGATGAAGCTGGTACAGATGGCTGCAGAAATGCTGGGTGGAAATTATGAGGTGGAAATTATAGAAACCCATCATCACAATAAGAAAGATGCTCCCAGTGGTACTGCCTTGAAACTTGGTGAAATAATAAACAGAACCCGCGGCATGGATGCCAGGTCAAACTTTGTTTATGGAAGAAGTGGTATGGTTGGTTCAAGAAAGCCAGAAGAAATTGGGATTCACGCTGTGAGGATTTCAGAAATTGTTGGAGAACATACCGTGATGTTTGGTGGCAAAGGAGAAATTCTTGAAATAACTCATAGATGTTTCAGCAGGGAATCGTTCGCGTCAGGTGCTCTTATTGCTGCAAAATTCATTGCTGGGAAAGAAAAAGGCCTTTATGAAATGAAAGATGTTATTGATTGGCTGGGCCACATAACCTGAAATCAATTCAAGTAATTTTTATCCGGAGGAAAATATGTTTGAAACAAGTGAAAAAATGAAAAAACTTCCGCCTTATCTTTTTGCCGAAATTGATAAAAAAAGGAAACAGTTAATTGCAGAGGGTCATCAGGTGATTAGTTTCGGAGTCGGAGATCCTGACCTTCCAACTCCTGAAAGAATTGTAAGAGCAATGCAAAAGGCAGTTGAAGACCCTTCTGTTCATAGATATCCATTTGGAAAGGGCAGAGCTGATTTTCGCAAGGCAATAGCAGATTATTATAAAAAATATTCTGATGTTCATTTAGACCCTGATAAGGAAATTTGTGTTCTGATTGGTTCCAAAGAGGGTATTGCTCATTTTCCGTTTACCTGCATCAATCCAGGCGATATCACTCTTGTCCCTGAACCAGGTTATCCAGTGTACCAGATAGGAACGATTCTTGCTGGAGGGATTCCTTATCTTATGCCCATTGTTGAGCAAAATCATTTTCTACCTGACCTGAGTAAGATTCCACAAAATGTCGTGGAAAAGGCGAAAATTCTTTACTTGAATTATCCAAACAATCCAACTTCTGCCTGCGCAGACATTGATTATTTGAAAGCTGTGATTACATTTTGTAAAAAACATCAAATTATTATTCTTTATGACGCTGCATATCATGAAATTTATTTTGATGGCAAAAGACCAGTAAGTTTTCTTTCAATCCCAGGAGCAAAGGATATCGGCATTGAGATACATTCGCTTTCAAAAACATACAATATGACAGGATGGCGGATTGGCTGGGCATGCGGTAATGAGAAACTTGTTTCAGCGCTTGCCACATTAAAGGAAAACATAGATTCAGGAACTTTTGAGGCAATCCAGATTGCTGGAATTGAATGTCTTGCAGGTCCGCAGGATGATGTGGAAGAAATGAGGAAAATTTATCAGAAAAGGCGCGATGTACTGGTTGAGGGCTTGAAGAAATTGAAATTTGAGGTTAAAATACCACAGGCAACCTTTTACCTGTGGCTCAATGTCAAGCAAAATTCCATAACCTTTGCTGAAAACCTGCTTTTGAAAGCAAAAATTATTGTGACTCCTGGTGTTGGATTTGGACCATCAGGAGAGGGATATGTTAGATTTGCATTGACTGTGGACGTGGAAAAAATCAAAAAGGCAATAGAAAAAATGGAACAGGCTATATCGGAGGTATAAATGGAACAGGCAAAAATTGCGTTGGTTGTGGGAAGTCAGAACGATTTACCTTTTCTTGATGGTGCAAAAGAAATTCTTGATAAATTTGGGGTTTCTTATACTGTAGAGGTGATATCTGCCCATAGGAGCCTTGATAAAACGATTAATTTTTCAGAGTCAGCCAGAGCAAAAGGAATACAGGTGATTATTGCCTGCGCTGGCATGGCAGCCCATCTGCCAGGGGTGATTGCCGCAAAAACAACACTTCCTGTGATTGGGGTACCGCTTCCAACAAGTGAAATCAAAGGAATTGATGCTCTTTATTCGATGGTTCAGATGCCGTCAGGTGTTCCTGTTGGCACTATGGCAATCGGTAAGTCAGGAGTGAAAAATGCTGCAATTTTTGCTGTTGAAATTCTCGCTCTCAATGACAGCGGCCTGTATGAAAAACTGAAAGCGTTCAAAGATTCCTTAAAATAACAGGAGGTAGCATATGGAAAATTTTGCTAGTTATAAGGATGGACTTAGAGTAAGTGAAGAGATTTTCAGGATACTTGCAAAGTATTCTCCAGAAGGCATTTTTGATGTTTTTGCATCAGATCAGCACAGCAGTTACCTCAAACTGACAGATGCCTATTTCAAACACATTGGTGTTTCAAAAAAGCCGGATGATAATGATGTAAAGGAAGTGTGCTTGAGATTTGCAAAGCATTTGAAAGGAAACGCAACAGCAGCGCTTTTTAATCATTTGGCATATCTTTCACCCGGCTTCAGGGAAACACTTGGAAAAGATGTGATGCTGATCGGACGACTTGAGGATACCAATACTGAGTCAGTCGATGGTGGCACAGGACAGATTGCAAAATTTGCGGTTCAGCCAGAAGAAGTTGCTCATGCTGTGGATGGTTTTAAAATTCTTGTGAAACTTAATCCAGCGCACAGGAAAAGCTGGGACAAAAACATTGAATTTGCTTCAAAGGCGTTTGAAGCAGCAAAAAAGTTCAACAAACCACTTTTCACAGAGACACTACTGTTTCAACTGCCAGGAGAAAGCAAACTGGATTTTGCAAAAAGATTGCCAGAGGGTGTTATTGCAATGGCAAAGGATTTCGGACCTCTGGGGCATTTTTATAAAACCCAGGTTCCTTTACTGTGGATTGAAGACAATGGCAAAATTATTCAGGTGGCAAGTCCACAAGTTGTTCGAGATGCCGCAGTTGAAATGGAGAAAATTTCACCAAGACCAATGTTATTGCTCAGTGCAGCAGTTGACTTTGAACAGTACTGTGCCCAGTATGGTATTGTGTGTGACCTGATTGCAGGGCCTATGTGTGGAAGGGCATATTTCAAAGAGGCATTCACAGATCCTGCAACAAAGGACTGGGATACCCTTGAGCAATCATTTGTAAAAATCGCAATTCCTCGCATCAAAACTATCAGACGCCTGGCCAGTGCAATGTCAAAACCATGGTGGTATAAATTTACTTCAATGACTGATGCTGCGAGGTCTTTAATAAAAACAGATACAAGAAAAATACTTTCTGTCAGAGCTGACTTCGGGTATTGAAAAATGAAAAAAATTGGAGTTCTCACCAGTGGTGGCGATGCACCTGGAATGAATTGTGCAATCAGGGCAGTAGTAAGAACTGCTGTAGGTTGTGGATTGCAGGTTGCAGGCATCAAGAGGGGTTTTAGAGGGCTTTTTGATGATGATATCGTTGATTTGAATGCGCGCAGCGTCAGTGGCATTGTCAATCGCGGGGGCACGATTTTAAGAACCATAAGATTTCCTGAAATGAAAAAATTTGATGTTCAGGAAACTTGCCTTGAGAATTTAAAAAAAAGAAGCATAGATGGCCTGGTTGTGATTGGTGGAGATGGTTCAAGCAGAGGCGCCTTTGCTCTGCACCAGCATGATGGGTTTCCAGTGTGTGTGATTCCTGCCTCTATTGATAATGATGTCTATGGTACAGATGAAACTGTTGGATTTGATACAGCAGTCAATACCGCTGTTGAAGCAATAGACAGAATACGGGATACAGCAACAAGTCATGAAAGAATATTTGTTGTTGAAGTGATGGGCAGGGAGCATGGATTCCTGGCTCTTGATGTTGCGATTGCGTCTGGCGCAGAGATTGTGATGATACCCGAAAAACCAATCACAATAAAAAAAGTTGCAGAAATTCTTGAAACCGATAGGGTAATGGGAAAAGTGAGTTCCCTTGTGATTGTTGCTGAAGGCGCAGGCAGAGCCCATGAAGTTGCAAAAGAAATTAATCAGTTGATGCCTGGTGTTGAGGCGCGGTATTCTGTGCTGGGTTACATTCAAAGAGGAGGGACTCCCACATATCAAACACGATGCCTTGCCACGATGTTTGGCAATGCAGCGGTAAAGGGCCTTATTGATGGATTGACACATTTTATGGTGGGAATTCGTGGAACAGAGATTGTGAGGGTTGATTTGAAAGAGGTTGTTTCAAAAACCAAACAGATTTCAGAGGAAAAATTGAAACTTGTTGAAACGATGGCTATTTAAGACACTGGAGGAAGTATGATTAGCGATCAGGTGAAAAAGGGTTATGTGCGAGCTCCGCACAGAAGTTTGCTGAAGGCAACGGGTTTAACAGACCAGGAAATTGAAAGGCCCTTGATTGGTATCTGTAATTCCGGCAATGAAATTATCCCCGGCCACATTCATCTTGATTCAGTTTGTCAGGCAACAAAAAGTGGTGTAAGAATGGCTGGCGGAACTCCGATTGAATTTAGAACCATTGGTGTTTGTGATGGTATTGCAATGGGACACGAGGGAATGAAATACTCCCTTGTTTCTCGAGAACTAATAGCGGACTCAATTGAAATTATGGCAAAATCCCATGGCTTTGATGGACTTGTTCTTGTTGCCAGCTGTGACAAAATTATTCCTGGTATGATTATGGCAGCGCTCAGATTGAATCTTCCTGCAATTCTTATCAGTGGCGGACCCATGCTTGCAGGAGTGTGCCCTGGTGCAGGAACAGTTGACCTGATTTCAGTTTTTGAAGCAGTTGGTAAAGTATCATCAGGAGAAATCACAGAGCAACAATTGAAAATTCTTGAGGACTATGCCTGTCCAACATGCGGTTCATGTGCTGGAATGTTTACAGCAAATTCAATGAACTGTCTTGCTGAGGTTCTCGGAATCGCACTACCATACAATGGAACAATTCCTGCTGTACATTCCGCACGAATACGGCTTGCAAAACTTGCTGGTGTGAAAATTATGGAAATGGTAAAAAACAATATAAGCATCAGGGATATTGTTACCACAAAGTCCTTTGAAAATGCCATAGCAGTTGATATGGCAATTGGTGCTTCCACCAATACGGTCTTGCATCTTCCTGCAATTGCGCACGAGGCAGGAATTCACCTGACTCTGGATTTATTTGATAGTATTTCAAAAAAGGTGCCAAACCTTTGTAAAATCTCACCAGCAGGCGCTCATCACATGGAAGACCTTGATAGGGCAGGTGGAATCCCTGCTGTGATGAAAGAATTGTGTGGAGCGAATCTGTTGCATAAGGATGAAAAAAATGTCATTGGCAAAACAATTGGAGAAATTGCAGAAGCAGCGAAAAATTTTGACCCGACTGTCATCAGGAAGATTTCAGACCCCTATTCAAAAGAAGGTGGTATAGCAATATTGAAAGGAAACATTGCGCCTGACGGCAGTGTGGTAAAGCAATCAGCAGTGGTCAGTTCGATGATGGTTCACAAAGGACCTGCAAGGGTATTTGACGGAGAAGAAAAGTGCCTTTCAGCAGTTCTGCAAGGGAAAATCAAAAAAGGAGATGTTATCATTATCCGTTATGAAGGTCCCCGCGGAGGTCCTGGTATGAGGGAAATGCTCGCTGTGACATCAGCGATATCAGGCAAGGGACTTGGAGAACATGTGGCGCTTCTCACAGATGGCAGATTTTCCGGTGGCACAAGGGGTGCCTGTATCGGGCATATCAGTCCTGAAGCTGCTGAAGGTGGACCCATTGCATGTATTCAGGATGGGGATATGATTGAGATTAATATTCCTGAAAGGAAACTAAATGTGCTTCTTTCTGAAAAGGAAATTTCTGATAGATTGAAGAAGGTGAAACATCCAGAACAGAAGTTATCAGGAATTCTTGCAAGATACAGATTACAGGTGAAAAGCGCTTCCACAGGCGCGATTCTTAAGGATACGATATGATACTTGAAAAACACCAGGCAAAAAAAGGCATAATTACTGATGCTGTGAAAAGTGTGGCATCCATTGAACAGGTTGACCCTGAAAAACTCGCTATTTCTATTGCTGAAGGAAAAGCAATAATATTGAAACACAAAAATATGTTTGTTGGAATTGGTGAAAATTTAACTGTGAAGGTGAATACCAATATTGGCACATCCCCTGACGTGTGCGATATCAACTTTGAACTTGAAAAACTAAAGACCGCCTGCAGATTAAAATCAGATACAGTGATGGATTTGAGCACAGGCGGGGACCTTGATAGTATCAGGCAAACGATTGTTAATGCCAGTTCTATTCCTGTTGGTTCTGTTCCCATTTATCAGGCGATGATTCAGACCATTGAAAAATATGGAACAATTGAGAAACTTAAAGAGGATGAGATTTTCAAAGTCATTGAAAAACATGCAAGAGATGGCATTAGTTTTGTCACAGTTCATTGCGGAGTCACGCTGTCATCGCTGGAACTACTCAGAAAAAAATCAAGAAAAACCGGTATCGTAAGCCGTGGTGGTGCATTCATCGCAAGCTGGATGATCAGCACTGGTAAAGAAAATCCCCTTTATGCAAATTTTGATCGCCTGATTGAAATTGCGAGAAAATACGATCTTGTGTTGAGCTTGGGTGATGGATTGAGACCAGGGTGTCTTGCTGATGCATCTGACAGTTTACAAATGGCAGAACTTCTTACACTGGGCGATCTCACTCAAAGAGCATGGGAGGCAGATGTTCAGGTGATTATTGAAGGACCAGGGCATATTCCACTTCATCAGGTGGTTCCAAATGTGCATCTTGCAAAGACAATATGTCATGGCGCGCCGCTATACCTCCTTGGGCCTCTGGTTACTGATGTGGCAGCTGGTTACGACCACATTACTTCTGCAATAGGTGGCGCCATTGCAGCATGGGCAGGCGCTGACTTTCTCTGCTATGTTACTCCAAGTGAGCACCTGGCTCTTCCAACAATTAATGATGTTGAAGATGGTGTTGTTGCTTCAAAAATTGCAGCCCATGCAGCAGATATTGCCAGGTCACATCCAAAAGCCAGAACTTGGGATGATGAGATATCAGTTGCTCGATATAAAAGGGACTGGAAGCGTCAGGAACAACTTGTGATAAATCCCGAGAGGTTTAAAAAAATCAGACAATCCCAGAAGGTCTATTCAGAAGATGTTTGCAATATGTGCGGAAAGTACTGCGCGATGAAAATTATGGATGATATCATTAAAAAGTCCGGGTTGTGAAATGACTGTAAGAAGAATAAGAAAGTACCCAGCAGAAATTTTGAGAAAAAAGGCAGAAGAAATTACTGATTTTGGAAAAAAGACCCAGGATTTATTCAGAGACCTCGAAGAAACCCTTGAAAAATCCTGTGGTTTAGGGCTTGCTGCTCCACAGATTGGTATGAGTAGGCGGGCGTTTGTTGCTGTTGATAGAGAGGAAAAGAAAATCTATAGAATTGTAAATCCAGTTATTGCGGACATGGATTCAGAAAATGACATTGACATGGAAGGTTGTTTGAGTTTTCCTGAGATTTATTTCGCGATATCAAGGCCAAAAAAAATTTTGATAAGTGGTTACACCAGCACTGGGAAAAAAATCAAAATTCAGGCAGAAGGAATTCTGGCGCGATGTTTTTTGCATGAAATGGAACATCTTGATGGGATTCTGATTATTGATTACGCCAGTAAACAGGAAAAAGAATTTTATCAGGAAAAACTTAATCGTCTTATTGGAACATCTGCTAACAAATGATTCCCGATTATCTGATCTCCATCAACCCTGCTTCAGTATCAGTAGAAGATGTTGATTGTCTGATCGTGGGCAGCGGCATTGCAGGACTCCGGGCAGCAATAGAGCTTTCAGGCATGCGCACACTTGTTGCCTGCAAAAACGATCCTTATGACAGCAGCACATACAACGCACAGGGTGGAATTGCTGTTGCTTTGTCAGAAAACGATAGTCCCCAATCTCATTTCGAAGATACTGTTGTTGCTGGTTGTTTTATGAATGATACATCAGCAGTCACAATTCTTGTGAATGAGGGCATTGAAAGGGTAAAGGAACTGATTGACTGGGGCTGTAAATTTGATAAAAAGGGAAACGAACTGGATTTTACCCAGGAAGCCGCGCATTCGTTTCCAAGGATATTACATGCAAGAGGCGATGCAACAGGAAAGGAAATTGTTCATACACTTCTTGCAAGGATTGGCAATATTCCTGAAATTATTCTTCAGGGAAAACTTTTTCTCATTGATCTGGTCTCTGATGGTGAAAAAATCACTGGCGGATTATTTTATGACCACACAACAAACAATTTGCTTTTTGTTCGCGCAAAGAAAACGATTGCTGCTTCAGGCGGCCTTGGTCAGATTTTTCAGGAAACAACAAATCCAGCAGCGATCACAGGAGACCTGCAGGCCGCAGCGTTTCGAAAAGGTGCATTGCTGGGTGACATGGAATTTTATCAGTTTCATCCAACAGCGCTTTACATGGCAGGTGTACCAAGATTTTTAATTTCTGAATCAGTCAGGGGCGAAGGCGCAGTACTTGTAAATGCTGCTGGCGAAAGATTTATGAAACATTATCATCCGGATATGGAACTTGCTCCACGAGATGTGGTTTCAAGAGCGATTGTGGCAGAAATGAGAAGAACAAACTCAAACTGTGTTTATCTTGACCTGAGAAAAATGAAACCACAATTTATCATTAAACGGTTTCCCGGGATATATAAATTCTGTCTTGAATACGGGCTTGATATAACAGGCCAATTGATACCTGTCAGACCATGTGCACACTATGCCATGGGCGGTATTATGACAGACATTGATGGTAAAACAAATCTTGGAAATCTTTTTGCCTGTGGCGAAGTTGCATGCACAGGTGTTCATGGCGCAAACAGGTTGGCTTCCAATTCTTTGCTGGAAGGGCTGGTCTTTGGAGCAAGGGCAGGAAGAAAAATTAGAGAGGAATTGAGGCGATATCATCATACAGGAAACACTGGTTTACCACAGTACAAAATCGCCAGGCAAAACGTTCCATTCATTGACATTTATGACCTGCAGAGGTCCATTAAGAGTTTGATGTGGAAAAATGTGGGTATAGAAAGAAATCAAAATGGCCTGACTGAAGCCATAAACCGCCTTGATGTATGGGGAAAGTACATATTTCTGAAAGAATTTTCGTCGCAGACAGGCTGGGAGGTTCAAAATATGTTTATTCTTGCACTTGTCATGGCTCATGCGGCATTGGAAAGACAGGAAAGCAGGGGCGCCCATTTTAGAAAGGATTTTCCAGAGACAGACGATAGAAACTGGAAAAAAAGACAGATATTTTCAAAGAACAATTTTTTTCTATGAAAAAGGACCATATGAAAAAACGTCATCGTCCTCAAAAGCAGAGCATTAAAGAAAGAATAAGAAATTTTGATGAAGTCAGCCATGGGTTGACTGAACAGGATGCCATTGAAGAAGCAAAGAGATGCCTTCAGTGCAAAAAGCCTTTGTGTGTTGCTGGTTGTCCTGTGGAGATTGATATTCCTGCATTCATCAAGAAAATTGCAGAAAAAGATTATGATGCAGCAATAAAAATCATTAAAGAAAAAAATGTACTACCTGGTATATGTGGAAGGGTATGTCCTCAGGAAACCCAGTGTGAAGGAGTGTGTATTCTTGGTAAGAAATCAGAGCCAGTCGCAATCGGACTTCTTGAAAGATTTGCTGCTGATATGGAAAAAGAAAAACAGATTCCAGAAATAAAAGAGAAAAAAGCAACACCTGTGGCTGTGATTGGTAGTGGACCTGCAGGGTTGACGTGCGCGTCAGAACTTGCAAAACACTCATATCCTGTGACAATTTTTGAATCTCTTCATCTACCAGGAGGGGTTCTCACGTACGGCATTCCTGAATTCAGATTGCCAAAAAAAATCGTGGAAGAAGAAATTGAGTTTGTGAAAAAACTCGGCGTCGAAATTATCACTGATACTGTTATTGGAAAAACATTGACGGTTGATGATCTGAGAAATATGGGTTATAAAGCAATTTTTATTGGCGTGGGTGCTGGACTGCCATCGTTTATGGGAATACCAGGTGAAAATCTTCTTGGAGTTTATTCTGCCAATGAATTTCTTACCAGAATTAACTTGATGAAGGCGTACAAATTTCCTGAGTCAGATACACCTGTTAATGTTGGAAAAAGGGTTGCTGTGATAGGTGGTGGCAATGTGGCTCTTGATGCTGCAAGATGTGCGTTACGGCTTGGCGCAAAGGTTGGTGTTCTTTACAGAAGAACTGAAAATGAAATGCCTGCAAGGAAAGAAGAATATGAGAATGCAAAAGAAGAAGGCATTGAATTTCATTTTCTTACTCTACCCATAAGATTCATTGGCGATGAAAATGGGTACCTAAAGGGGATTGAAGTTCAGAAAATGCAACTGGCCGAACCAGATGAAAGCGGAAGACGAAAACCAGTTCCAGTACCTGGTTCTGAAACCATCATGGATTTTGAGACAGCAATTGTTGCCATCGGGCAAAGGCCAAATCCTCTTTTGACGTCCACAATGCCAGAGTTGAAATTGGGCCGTTTGGGTATTATCGTTGTTGACCCTGAAACCTGTCAGACAAACATCAGTGATATCTTTGCAGGCGGTGACATTACAACAGGAGCAGCAACTGTAATCAGTGCAATGGGTGCTGGCAAGAAGGCAGCACATTCAATTATGAAGTACCTTGAAACAATTCAAAAGACCTGAAATCTTTGACACCATCACCGAAAAAAGTTAACATTTAACTATCATCTTTACATGGAGGTGAAAATGTTTGTATGGGCGATTATTGGGATATTTGTGGCGATTACGATTATCACCAACACCATCAAAATTGTTCCAGAATATGAAAGAGGCGTGGTATTTAGGCTGGGCAGATTAATGGGACCAAGGGGACCAGGATTATTTTTCTTGATTCCAGGGATTGAAAGAATGATCAAGGTTAGCTTGAGAACAGTGACATTTGATGTCACGCCCCAGGAAGTGATGACAAGAGACAATGTTCCTATAAAAGTGAATGCAGTGGTGTGGTTCAGGGTGATGGATCCTTCGAAGGCAATCGTTGAGGTAGAAAATTACCACCTTTCCACAATGCAGATTGCACAGACAACACTTCGCGGTGTTCTCGGACAGATGGAGCTGGATGAGATACTTTCAGAAAGGGACAAAATCAATCACAAACTTCAGCAGATTATTGATGAGCAGACAGACCCCTGGGGTATCAAGGTGAGTATTGTGGAAATTAAAGAAGTCGAATTACCTGACACGATGAAACGGGCAATGGCACGACAGGCAGAAGTTGAAAGAGAACGTCGAGCCAAGGTAATTAATGCTGAAGGAGAATATCAGGCAAGTGAAAAGCTTGTGGCAGCAGCGAGAAAACTTTCTGAAGTTCCAATAGCGATTCAGCTCAGGTATTTGCAAACGGCATCAGAGATAGCGACAGAAAAGAATTCAACACTTGTGTTTCCTATTCCTCTTGAAATGTTTTCTGTTTTCAAGCAGATGGCTGAGAAGAAAACAGAACAAACCTGATACCAGCGATGAGAAAGTTCAAAAGTATTGGCATTGCAGGGCTTGGCTTGCTTGGTGGTTCTGTGGCGCTTGCAGCAAAGAGCAATGGCCTGGTATCAGAGATTTTCGGTTATACGCGGAGTCCTGAAACATTGAAGCGAGCATGTAATCTTGGGATTGTTGACAGACCATTTACAGATTTTTCAGAAATGGTAAAACGAGCAGAATTTGTTTTCCTTGCTGGACCGATTTCGGTAAATCTTGAGTTTGCGAAAAACATTCTGAAAGTTAAACCGTCACTATTATTCACAGATGTTGGCAGTACAAAAAAGGCAATTACAGACCTTGTTGAGAAGTTGTTTCCAAACGGAAATTTTTTCGCTGGCTCGCATCCTATGGCAGGGTCAGAAAAACGAGGTATTGATGAGGCGAGAAAGGACCTATTTACAGGTAGAACCGTGATTGTGACACCGGTAAAAAATTCTGATACTCTGGCAGTCGGAACCATCAGAAATTTCTGGGAAAGTATCGGCGCCAAAACAGTGATCATGAGCGCTGAAAAACATGATGAAATATGTTGTTATACAAGTCATCTTCCGCATTTGCTTGCCTTCTTGCTTGTGAAAATGATTGAAAAAAAACTGAGTGATTCTGATGTGCTGGCATGCATGGGTCCGGGTTTTCGCGATACGACAAGAATTGCTGCAAGTGACCAGGAAATATGGGCTGAAATTTTTATCAGTAATAAAAAAAACATGCTTCTGGCGATAAAGAATTTTAAGCTGGAACTTAAGCAGATTGAACAGATGATTGAAAAAAATGACATTGAGTCATTGAAAAAATGGATTGAAAAAGTCAGGCAAATGAGAAATGGTATTTGAGGCATGAAAATGAAAAAAGTATCCAGCAAAGGAATTGAAGACAGAAAAAGGTTTATCAAAAAAATCAAAAGGGTTGTAATAAAAATTGGAACCAATGTCCTTACATCTGTGGGGCATAGATTGGATACCTCTTTGATGGAACATCTGGGCCAGCAGATATGTTGGCTTATTGAGGGAGGCAAACAGGTGATCATTGTCACGTCTGGAGCCATTGGTGCTGGGATGCAGATACTTGGATGGAAAAAGAGGCCTTCAAAAATTGAAAAACTTCAGGCCGCAGCAAGTGTGGGACAGAGCAGATTAATGAGATTTTATGAAAGGATTTTTCGTGAGGAAGGTTATAATGTGGGCCAGGTGCTTCTTACGCGGGACATCTTTGAATCTAATGAGAGAAAAGCCAATGCCCTGGCAACTCTTGAGACACTTCTTTCCTACAAAATCATTCCAATCATCAATGAAAACGACGCAGTCGCTTCTGAGGAAATAAAATTTGGAGACAATGACCAGCTTTCTGCAATGGTGGTGGAACTTATAAAAGCCGATGCATTGATTCTTTTGTCTGATGTTGATGGTTTTTATGATGCTGACCCCAAAAATTGCAGCAGGTCAAAACTGATTTCAGAAGTTTACCGCATTACTAACTCTCATCTGACTATTGCAAAAAATGCCAGTATGTCAGAACTTGGAAGTGGTGGCATGGTTTCAAAATTACTGGCGATAAAGCGGGTATTGGAAATTGGTTGCATGGGTTTTATTGCAAATGGTAAAAGGCCATGGGTGCTCAGAGACATATTCCTTGGTAAAAATATTGGGACGATTTTTTTGCCGGAGAAAAAAAATGGACTGGAAAAGTGAAATAAGAAATATCGCTTCTATCGCTCACAGTTGTTCTTTTGAAATGGCAGGATTAACCACGGCCAGGAAAAACGAGTTTCTGTTATTGCTTTCTAGAATTTTGATTGAAAAATCTGATACAATTTTAAGATTTAACCTGAAAGATGTGAGAAAATGTGAGAGACAGAATTATTCAAAGGCATTTATTGATCGGTTGCTCCTGACCCCAGAGAGAATTAAAAAAATGGCGACATCTCTTCAAAATATTGCAAACCTTGAAGACCCTGTTGGTAAAGTGATATGGGAAACAGTGCGACCCAATGGCCTTATTATTAAAAGGGTAAGAGTACCGATTGGTGTGATTGCGATAATTTATGAATCAAGGCCTGATGTGACCATAGAGGCGAGCTCCCTGTGTGTAAAATCCGGTAATTGCGTTCTTTTGCGTGGCGGGAAAGAAGCAGTTTTTTCAAATTCAATTCTTGTGGAATGTATAAAGGAAGCGCTTGAAAAAACAGGTATTAATCAAAATGTTGTGAATCTTGTAAAGGTAGGAGGAAGAGCAGGGGTGAAATACCTTCTCTCTTTGAACGAAAGTATTGACCTTGTGATTCCGAGAGGTGGTGAATCCCTTATCAGGGCAGTGGTTTTGCACAGTAAAATTCCTGTCATTAAACATTACAAGGGTGTGTGTCATATTTATGTGGATAGCGAGGCAGACAAAACGATGGCGTTGAACGTATGCCTTAACGCAAAGGTGCAGAGACCAGCAACATGCAATGCTATGGAAACTTTACTTATTCACAGAGATATTGCAAATTCATTTCTTCCTGAGATGGCAGAGTTGTTCAAACAACACAATGTTGAAATTCGAGCTTGCGACCAAACAATGAAAATCATTCCTTGGGCAAAACCTGCGACACAACAGGACTGGTCAGAGGAATATCTTGATCTGATTATTTCCATTAAGGTGGTCAACAGTGTATCTGAAGCAATCTCTCACATCAATAGGTATGGGACAAAACATTCAGACGCAATCATTACCACCAACGAGAACACAGCAAGGAAATTTCTTGAGGAAGTTGATTCTGCCTGCGTTTATCATAATGCGTCAACAAGATTTACAGATGGAGGAGAATTTGGACTTGGCGCAGAGATTGGAATAAGTACTGATAAAATTCATGCAAGGGGTCCAATGGCTCTTGAGGAATTGACAACGTATAAGTATTTGATTTACGGAAATGGGCAAATCAGAACATAAAATAGGAGTGTTTGGCGGCAGTTTCGATCCGATTCACACAGGACATCTGATTATTGCCGAGGCGGCATGGCAACAGTTCTTTCTTGATAGGGTGATTTTTATGCCTGCGGGTATTCCGCCTCACAGGGGATCACTTGTTGCCTCTGCCAGTCAGCGGCTGGAGATGACGAAACTTGCTACTATGGATAATCCGAAGTTTGAAGTATCGGATATTGAAATTAATAAACCCGGTATTTCTTACACATATGAGACACTGATGATTTTACAGGAAAAAGTGTGCAGTAAGATTGTTTTGATCGTTGGCTGGGATGCGTTTTTGATTTTGCCTTCGTGGTACAACGCGGAAAAACTTGCGCAGAACTTTTCTTTCATCGTTGCTCCACGTATTACTGAAAAAAGCGAGATGCCTCATTTTCCATTTCCAGTAAATTATCAGATTCTTGAGGCGCCAAAGATTGAAATTTCGTCCACATTGATAAGAAATAAAATCAAGACAAGACAATCAATCAGATATCTTGTTCCTGATAAAGTTTTTCACTATATATTGAAGGAAAATATCTATGGATGAAAAAGACCTTTCTTTAAAATTAGAGGTGATAGTGGCTGAAGCGATACAACGGCTTAGTAAACTCAATAATACCGAAGAACTTGAGAAATGGAGAATTCAATATTTTGGAAGGAAAGGGATTTTTGCGTCTATGACCAGCCAGATTCCTTCGATGCCAGTTGAAATGAAACCACAGGCAGGAGCATTAATTAACAGTGCAAAGAGAAAGTTGACAGAGGCATTTGAAGAAAGGAAAAAAAATCTTCTAACTTTGCAGGATAAAAAAACTGAATTCAACTTGAACTTTGGACTTCCAGGATTGAAACCAGAAACTGGCTCGCTCCATCCTGTTACACTTGTTTCACGAGAAATTGTTAGAATTTTTCAGGGGCTTGGTTTTGGTGTTCACACTGGTCCTGAGATAGAGACAGATTTTTACAACTTCGAGGCATTGAATATGCCTGCAGATCATCCTGCCAGAGACATGTGGGATACATTTTACCTTGATTCTGAAAGAAAATTTCTTTTGAGAACCCACACCAGCCCTGTTCAGATTAGGGTGATGGAAAAAATTTCTGTGCCGTTGAGGATTATTGCCATAGGAAAAACCTTCAGAAGAGATGATTTTGATGCATCTCATTCACCTGTTTTTCATCAGGTAGAAGGACTGATGGTGGGTCCTGACATTACATTCAGCAACCTGAAAGCAGTGTTGATATTCTTTCTGAAAGAACTGTTTGGAACCAGGGTAAAGGTGAACTTTCTTCCTTCTTATTTTCCATTCACAGAGCCAAGTGCAGAGATTTCAATTTCCTGTGTGATCTGTGAAGGAAAGGGATGCCAGACTTGTGGTTTTACCGGATGGCTTGAAATTCTTGGCGCAGGAATGGTACATCCTGAAGTATTTCGCAAGTCAGGGATTCAACAGAATAACGTGACGGGTTTTGCCTTTGGCGCAGGACTTGAACGAATCGCCATGATCAAGTATGGGATAGATGACATAAGACAATTTTATACAGGGGACATGCGTTTCCTTAAACAATTCGGATGACAAAATGAGATATAGTATTAAAGCGCTTTCTGAATACATTAGAGGTACCTGGACAAAGAAAGACATTAAGCAATGGCTCAGTATGCTTGGATTAAGTTTAGTATTTACTGAACAGGATGAAGACGTGCTTTTTGAGATTGAAGCACCAGCAAACAGGGGCGACCTTTCAAGTGCCATCGGTTTAATCAGGGCACTTTCTCCCTGTGGTGAGATTGAACCTGTATATCCTGATATAACGATAAAAGAAGAATCTTCAAAAATCTTACCGATTGAAATAGAAAGTTTTAATGACTGTATTTTTTATGCTGGCAGGGTTATTGAATCCGTGAAGGTAACCGATTCGCCACAATGGTTAAAGGAAAAGGTGGTTGCTGCTGGCTTTCGAAGTGTCAATAATGTTGTTGACATTACCAACCTTGTGTTCTGGGAATTTGGACAGCCATTGCATGCATTTGACCTGAAGTGTTTGAAAGGGAAAATTGTTGTCAGAAGGGCCATAAACGGAGAGCAAATAACCACCCTGGATGGGATGAAAAGAGATCTTACCTCAGAAGTTCTTGTGATTGCTGATGCTGAAAAACCAGTGGCAATCGCAGGCATTATGGGTGGGATGAATTCTGAGGTTAACAGTACAACCACAGACCTTTTTATAGAAAGCGCATTCTTTAACCCTGTAAGAATAAGAAGGGCTTCGAAACTATTGGGACTTGTTACTGACGCTTCTGCAAGATTTGAAAAAACAATTGACCCTGGTTTTGTCGTAATCGGGCTTAACAGATGTTGCAGATTAATCAGTGAGATCTGTGGCGGCAGGGTTGCACCATTATGTGTTTCTGGCGATAATCAGGCAAAAGAAAAATTGATAACTGTTCGGAAAACAAAAATTGTTTCTTACCTCGGATGCGAAATTCCCGAAGATTTTATTACCAGCACGCTCAAGAAGCTTAATTGTGAGGTTCATGCAGATGCTGAAAATTTAATTGTGAAAGTACCAGCAGGCAGAATCGATATTGAGATAGATGTAGATATTATTGAGGAGATTGCGAAATACTGGGGTTATGACAGGATACCTGAACAGATGCCTATTTCTTCGATTGCTTACAACGTTTCATCTCAAGAGTATCTACGGCTTGACGCACTGAAAGATACTTTCGTGAAACTGGGTTTCTGCGAGGTAATTAATTTGGGATTGTGTGATGAAAACAGAAAAATCTCATTTTCTGATGATGTCATAGAAATTATCAATCCCCTCTCACGTAACTATGCCATTTTAAGGAATTCGTTGATACCGGAACTGTTGCAAAATTTGAAGGATAATTATAACAGGAAAATCGAAAAGGCACGTATTTTTGAAATTGGTAATGTCTATTTTAAAACAAACTCTGGTTTTACTGAAGAACCTTATGCTGGTGCAGGGGTACTCAATTTTGGAAGCTTTTATGCTTTTAAAGGAAACATTGAATTTGTTTTAGGAAAAATTGGTTATCAGAAACTGGTTCAAAAAATATCTCTTGACAGGTTTGGAGTGTTTGTGGAGTTTTTGAAAGACAATCGCAGGGTTGCATTGATTTATTTGCCCGATGAGAGTATTTTGAAGGAATATGACCTGGAACAGCAGAGCGTGATGCTTGCAGAAATCAATCTTTGTGATTTTGTAAAAAATGGGTTTTCTCAAATTACATACAGGCCTGTTTCAAAATTGATGCCCGTAAAAAGGGACATTTCTCTTATTGTTCCAAATTCAGTATGCTGGCAAAAAGTGGAAGAACTGATTTTCAGAGATTTCAAAATTGTGGAAAAACTGGAAATTTTTGATATTTACAGAGGCAAAAACATTCCTCGTGATTCAACCGCAGTCGCGCTGACCCTCACATTTTCAAATCCTGAGGGTACACTTACCAGACAGGAGGTTGAACATATCGTGCAGGATATTCTTGACGTCCTGAAAAATCACTTTTCGATCACACTGAGACAATGAAATGAAGAAATACAAAATCAATATTCTTGGTAGAACGTGCGTTATTGCAACGGATAAAGATGAGTCGTTTATGCGAAAAATTGAACACGAGATAAATGACAAACTTCAGAATCTTCGCCTT
>JAKPDB010000137.1 GCA_029552985.1 bacterium | reverse complement strand
TGAAAGGTGATAGTGACGTACTGAAAGATTATGAAGTTTTGTATATGCAACGTAAGGATGAGCGCGGTATCACAAGAGAAACAAGTCCTATTCTTGTGAAGAGACAACCAGAATTGACAGGTGCAGGGCTTGTTGATGCGTTTGTTGGATATGGAGCAAGTGGTTTCCCAGAGGTTAACTTTGTTTTGAACAAGGAAGGCGCGGCAACGTTTGCTGCTGTGACAGGCGAGAATATAGGCAGACGGCTTGCCATTGTTCTTGATGGAGTTGTAAAATCCGCTCCTGTAATTCGGGATAGAATTCCTGATGGAAGGGGTCAGATTTCCGGGGATTTTACGATGGAGGAAGCAAAGGAACTTGCTGTGGTATTGCGTGCTGGAGCATTGCCGGCAAAAGTTAATATCATATATCAGCAAATTGTTGGTCCAACACTTGGAAAAGAATACATTGAGAAATCTTTGAGAGCAGCACTTTATGGTGTTATTGTGGTTGTGGCTTTTATGATCGTTTATTACTATGCTTTTGGATTTCTGGCAGACCTGGCAATGGCTATAAACCTTTTGATTCTTCTTGCTTTCATGGCTTTGTTCAAAGGTGTTTTGACACTTCCAGGTATCGCAGGCATTGCGCTGACCTGTGGTATGGCTGTTGATGCAAATATCCTGATTTTTGAAAGAATACGGGAAGAACTCAGGTCCGGTAAATCCGTAAAAAGTGCGATAGAATCCGGCTATCATCGTGCATGGTCGGCGATACTTGATTCAAATATCACGACGATTATTACGGGTACTATCCTTTTTTTCCTCGGGGAAGGGTCTGTTAAAGGATTTGGTTTGACCCTGTCTATTGGTATTATTGCAAATCTTTTTACTGCTGTTTTTGCAACAAAGGCGATTGTGGATTTTGTTGTTGCAAACCGCAGAATAGAAACATTGAGGATATAAATGGAACTGATAAAAAATACTCGCATTGACTTTATCGGAAAAAGAAAATGGGTTTATCTTTTTTCTCTGGTAATTATTGTCATCGGTATGACTGTGTTTGGATTGAGAGGAAAAGCAAATTTTGGTATTGATTTTGTTGGAGGAGATATTGTCCAGACACGATTCAATACTTCAAGTTCTGTGGCAGCAGTAAGAAATGAAATAAGAAACCTTAATATTCCGGAAGTTACAGTACAGGAAGTCGGTACAGAACATAATGAATTCATTATTAAGTCCCCTCCTGACACTTCTGGCAAAATACTTGCAACCCTTGAAGCCAGATTTGGCAAAGAAAACATCCAGGTACTTGCAAAATCTGTTATTTCTCCCTCAATGAGCGTTACTTTAAGGAAACGGGCACTGACAGCATTTTTTGCAGGGCTTTTGGGAATTCTTTTATATCTCACAATTAGATTTGAGTTTCATTTTGCGGTATGTGCGACAATTGCGATTTTTCATGATCTTTTGATCGTGATTGCAATACTTGCGCTTTCAAATAAGATTATTGATGGAACAATAATAGCCGCGCTTCTCACAATTGCAGGATACTCTGTTAATGATACGATTGTAATTTTCGATAGAATCAGGGAGAATGTGAGAAAAACTCGCTCAAAAAATTATCTTGAACTTTTCAACCTGTCTATTAATGAAACATTGAGCAGAACGATATTGACTGTTTTGACAGTGATTTTTGTGGACATCATGCTTTTCATTTTTGGCGGGGAACCATTGAAAAATTTTGCATATACACTTCTTTTTGGATTTTTCTTTGGAGCGTATTCTTCAATATTTATTGCTTCTGCAATTTTGATTGACTGGCAGAGAAAATCTGCTTTCAGATTTAGATTATGAAGATTACGGGTGGCTATCTTAAAGGCAGAACCTTATTTTATAATAAAAAACCAGAATTGAGACCGACCCGTGGTATTGTAAAGAAAGCGATTTTTGATATGCTGGCGCCATACATAAGTCACAGTCGGATACTGGAGCTGTTTGCAGGCACAGGAGCCATTGGTTTCGAAGCACTCAGTCGCGGCGCTGAAAGTGTTGTTTTTGTGGACAATAACGTTCGTTCTATAAAATTGCTTGAAAAAAATTGCAAATTTCTCGATGTGAAAGAACGGGTCAGGATTGTAAAAACCGATGCACAACATGCATTAACGAAATTCCAGAAAAAACATATGAAATTTGATATGATTTTTGCAGATCCGCCCTATCATTTGAGTTTTGAAAAAATCCAGGGAATGATTTCAACCGCAGTTAGCGTACTGGTAGATGGCGGATTTTTTGTTCTGGAAAGTGCAAAAATCAAGAAACTATTTGAAGATCTTCAGGTTTCAGGTTTTGTAAAAATAAAGGAAAAGGTCTATGGTTCAACGAGAGTCCAGATTTATCAAAAAAGGACAGCTGACTGCTGTATATCCCGGAAGTTTTGACCCGATTACCAATGGACACATTGACATCATTGAAAGAAGTTTGAAGTTTATCGATAAATTGGTGGTCAGTGTAACTCATCACCCAGTTAAGAAACCTCTCTTTTCATTCAAGGAGAGAATGGAAATGTTGCGGGATGTTTTCTCAGGCAGACAGGAAATAGAAATTGATTACTTTGATGGGCTGCTTGTTAATTATCTTGAAAAAAAACAAATATATTTAGTAATCCGTGGTTTAAGAGCTGTGTCTGATTTTGATTATGAGTTTCAGATGGTATTGACAAACAGGAAAATGTTGCCGCACATAGAGACCATTTTTCTAACTCCAAGGGAGGAATATTTATATCTGAGTTCATCTGCAGTAAAAGAAATTGCGAGATTGCATGGACCTGTTGAGAAATTTGTCCCACAAGTTGTCGCAAAAAAACTGAAGGAAAAATTTTCAGTTGTCAATTTATAACAGGGGGAATATATGACGACTTCAAGACGTCACAGTAATAGCAGAAGGGATGCCAGAAGAAAAAATAATAAGAAAATCATGCCTCCACATCTTGTTCAATGTAGTAATTGCGGAACGATGACAGTGTCACACAGGGTGTGTACAAATTGCGGCTATTATAATGGAAAACTCGTGATTTCCAGGAAAGTTAAAGAAAAACAATCTGCAAAATAAAATGGTTAGAATTGTTGTTGATGGGATGGGTGGGGACCATGCACCAGCTGCTGTTATTAAGGGTATCAAAATGTTTTTTGAAAAAGGAGCAGCTGATACAAACATTATCTGTGTATGCCCAGAAGAAAAATTCAAACAGGAAGCAGACGAAATTGATGCACGATTGATACCTGTGTACTGCGAAGGTTATATCCCAATGGACACAAAACTATCCTTATCTATCATGAGAAACAAAGATACCTCAATGCATAGAGCTATTCAGATGCTGAAAAACAATGAGGCGGATGTCGCATTCAGTGCTGGTAACACAGCCATATTTGTTTCCATAGCAGTAAGCGAACTTGGCCTTCTGAAGGGTGTGGATAGGCCTGGAATATGCGTTCATCTACCAAATTTAAGAGACCGCCTTACACTTCTCATCGATGCAGGTGCAACTGTTTCTCCAAAGCCGGTAAATCTTTATCAGTACGCCATCATGGGTTCTCTTTATGCAAAGCATGTTCTCAATATTGAAAATCCTTCCTTAGGGCTTTTAAATGTTGGAGCAGAACCAGGCAAAGGAGATGAACTCAGGCAGAATGTATATAAAATGCTTGTTTCAAACCAAACATTAAATTTTATCGGAAATGTCGAGGGACACGAAGTATTTATGGGTAAAGCAGATGTAATAATCACTGATGGTTTTTCTGGCAACATTGTTTTGAAGGTAGGTGAAGAGGTAGGAAGGGCATTTAAGAGTATGATGTTGAGGGAAATCAACCGTTCAATATCAGGGAAAATTGGTTTTTTTATAGCAAGAAATTCTATAAAAAGTTATGTCAGGAAGACTGATTATGCCGAGTACGGTGGAGGGGTGCTTCTTGGTGTCAATGGGATAGTGATTGTAGGTCATGGAAGGTCTTCGCCCCGTGCTATTCACCACGCAATACTCCTGGGCGAAAAAATTGCGTCAAGCCGTTTTTTTGCAACATTAAAGGAGCATACAGAAAAATGGGTGCCAGTATCATAGGAATTGGCTCGTATCTTCCAGAAAAGGTATTGAGTAATGCAGACCTTGAAAAGATGGTTGATACATCTGACGAATGGATTGTGACAAGGACAGGCATCAGAGAACGAAGAATCTGTCCAGAAGACATGGCATCTTCTGACCTTGGAGTAGAAGCTGCGAAAAGGGCAATTACAGATGCTGCAATTTCTTCAAATGAAATTGATATGATTGTTTGTGCCACAATTACCGCTGATATGGTGTTTCCCTCTACAGCATGTATAATTCAGAATAAACTTGGACTTAATGATATTCCGTGTTTTGATATTTCTGCTGCCTGTTCCGGTTTTATTTATGGTCTTGAAATTGCTCGAAGTTTCATAGTTGCGGGCAAATGTGAAAAAATTCTTGTTGTTGCAGCTGAGTGTATGAGCAGGGTCACAGATTACACTGACCGCGCTACCTGCGTATTGCTGGGAGATGGAGCTGCAGCCGCTATTATTGCAAAAACAGACGATAATGTGGGAATCATAGATTCTTATCTTGGTGCCTCAGGTCTGTATGGGAATCTTCTTTATGTTCCTGCTGGTGGTTCTAAAATGCCTGCAACACACGAAACAGTTGAAAAACGGCTGCACTACATGAAAATGGAGGGTTCATCCCTTTTTAGAATAGCTGTCAACGCAATGGCTGAATCAGTAAAGAAAATTCTTGAGAGAAACAATCTTACTGCTGACAGAATTTCTCTAATTATTCCGCATCAGGCAAACATTCGTATCATTCAGGGTGTTGCCAAACTTACTGATATACCCATGGAAAAGGTATTTGTCAATATTGAAAAATATGGAAACATGTCTGCTGCGTCTGTGGGTGTGGCGCTTGACGAAGCCGTAAAATCAGGAAAAATCCATAAAGGAGATTTGATATGTATGGTTTCTTTCGGTGCGGGCCTTACCTGGGCAGCAAATCTTATTATATGGAGTAAAGATGGGTGAAAAAAGGATAGGAGTGGTATTTCCGGGTCAGGGTTCTCAATATGTGGGAATGGGAAAGGATTTATATCAGAATTATAGAATTTTTGCGGAAGTTTTTGATGCTGGAAGCGAAATATGTGGCTTTGATATTACCCGGTTGTGCTTTGAAGGACCATTGGAAAAACTTACTGAAACCGAAATATGTCAGGTTTGTGTTTTTGCAGTTGGCTATGGTGCATGGAGGGTTCTTCAGCATGAATTTCCTTTTGTCCCTTTGTTTGCAGCAGGTCATAGCCTTGGAGAATATACTGCATTTACGGCTGCAGAAGCATTTTCTTTTCAGGATGCCTTAACTCTTGTTTCAAAAAGAGCAAAATTCATGAAAGATGCTACGATACAGAATCCTGGAGGAATGATTGCAATACTGGGCAAGTCCCTAATTGATATAGAAACAATTGTAAATTTGTTTGAAGGTGTTTATATTTCAAACATCAATGCGCCTGGACAGATTGTTCTGGGTGGAACAAGCCAGGGCATAGAAGAATTATCAAAATGGTGTGATGAAAATCATGTGAAATACATTGCTCTAAATGTTTCAGGAGCATTTCATACCCCATTGATGGAACCTGCGGTACAGCCACTTGCAAAGGAAATTGACGCCGCATCGATTTCAATGTGTAAATTTCCAGTGTACGCCAATTTTAGTGGAGAACCGATTATTAATTCCGAACAGATCAAAAATGCACTGAAGAGACAAATTGTATCACCTGTCCAATGGGTAAAAACTATTGAATCAGTGAAAGATGACATCGATTACATAATTGAACTTGGTCCTAAAAAAGTGCTTTCAGGATTGATTAAAAAAATTGCACCGAATCTTACCACCTTAAATGTAGATGACGTATCATCTCTTCATAAAACTATTGAAATTATGAAGTTATGAACTTAATAATTAGGAGGACTTATGGGAGAATTTGACAGCAGGACCGTGATTATCACTGGTGCAGCAGGCGGAATAGGAAGGGCAATGGCTGAAAAATTCGGTCATGCTGGGGCCAATCTTGTTCTCTGGGATGTGATAAACCCACATGAGGTTGCAAAATCCCTTCTGGTTTCAGGAAGGATAATCTGCGACCAGGTGGACATAACAAAATCTGAAAGCATTGAGTTGGCTCTAAAACGAGTGATGGAAGAATTTGGCAGGGTTGATGTTTTGATCAACAATGCTGGCATTACCAGAGATGCTCTGATTCTTCGCATGAAAGAAGAGGACTGGGATCAGGTAATAGAGGTAAATTTGAAAGGAGCGTTTTTGTGTAGTAAAATCATTGGTCGAGAAATGTGGGCAAAAAGGTCAGGAAGAATTATCAATATTGCCAGTGTGATAGGACAAATCGGTAATATTGGACAGGTGAACTATTCAGCATCAAAGGCAGGGCTCATTGCGATGACAAAGACCTGTGCACGAGAATTTGCAAAAGCTGGTATTACAGTGAATGCGGTTGCACCAGGTTATATTCAAACGCCGATGACAGACAGAATACCTGAAAAGATCAAGAACACGGTGCTGGAAAAGATTCCACTTGGAAAATTTGGAACGGCGCAGGATGTGGCTGAACTGGTGCTATTTCTCGCGTCTGATCGAGCTTCCTATATCACAGGCCAGGTGTTTCGGGTTGATGGTGGATTGGTAATGTGAACATTTTACTTGAAAACACGGGAGGAAGAAAAATGGAAAGAAGCGAAATTGAAAAAAAGGTAAAAGAAATTGTTATGGAGAAATTGCAGGTAGAGGCAAGTGCAGTAGTTGATAACGCATCGTTTGTTGATGACCTAGGGGCAGATTCTCTTGATACAGTTGAACTTGTAATGGATTTTGAAGAAAAATTCGGGGTAGAAATTCCAGATGAAGATGCAGAGAAAATTAGAACAGTCGGTGACGCGATTAAATATCTTGAGGAAAAGACAAAGAACCAATGAAAGAGAAACATGAAGTTGTGATAACCGGTATGGGGTTGATTACCCCTGTAGGGAATAATGTTCCTACTGCCTGGAACAATGTTGTCAATGGTAAAAGTGGTATAGGATTAATCAGGGATTTTGATGTGTCTGAATTTCCAACAAAGATTGCTGCAGAAGTAAAAGATTTTAATTTTGATTTGATTGATAAGAAAAGTGCACGCAGAATGGACCGTTTTGTGCAATTCGCGCTCGTAGCAGCTCATGAAGCGATTACTAACAGCGGGCTAAAACTGGAAAACGAAGATAAAGAGAAAATAGGTGTCATTATTGGGGCAGGCATAGGAGGATTAAGGGTTATCGAACAACAACATTCACAACTATTGAATTCAGGTCCTTCAAGAGTATCGCCATTGTTGATTCCCATGCTTATCCCAGATATGGCTGCAGGTCAGGTAGCAATAACCTTTGGTTTGAAAGGGCCTAACTTTGCTACTGTGAGTGCCTGTGCTTCTGGAGCACATGCAATAGCTGTTGCATGCGAACTGATTCGCACAGGGAAAATGGATATTGTGATTACAGGAGGTACAGAGTCCTGTATTACACCGTTAGGACTTGCCGGTTTTTGTTCCATGAAGGCATTGTCTGAAAGAAACCATGAACCTGAAAAGGCAAGCAGGCCATTTGATGCAGAAAGAGACGGTTTTGTTATGGGTGAGGGAAGTGGAATTGTTGTGATGGAGTCTCTTGAGCATGCAAAAGCAAGAGGCAGCCGCATTTATGCAAAGATGCTCGGATATGGAATGAGCTGTGATGCGTATCATATTACAGCACCTGATCCGACTGGTTCAGGGCCCTATTTGTGTATAAAATATGCGCTGGAAGATGCCGGGATTACACCGCAACAGGTGACATATATTAACGCCCATGGAACTTCTACACCACTTAATGATAAAAGTGAAACACTTGCAATAAAGAAGGCACTGGGTGAGCATGCATATAAAGTTCCCATTAGTTCCAATAAATCAATGATCGGTCATCTTCTTGGTGCAGCGGGAGCAGTAGAATTTATTTTTACAATACTGACAATTTATCATGGTATTATTCCACCTACAATAAACTACCAGACACCTGATTCTGAATGTGACCTTGATTATGTTCCAAATTCAGCAAGAAAGGCAGATGTAGAAATTGCGCTATCTAATTCTTTTGGATTTGGAGGTCACAACATTTGCCTTTGTGTACAAAAATATAAAGGGGATTAACATGGATTATTTTTTGACTGACGAACAGAAAATGATAAAGGCGCTTGCTCGGGAAATTGCAGAGGAAAAAATAAAACCGAAGAGAGCATACTACGATGAGACAGAAGAATTTCCATGGGATATCGTAAAAATTCTTGCTCAATCTGATTTGTTTGGTGTCTACATCGAAGAAAAATACGGGGGTATGGGTTTTGGAATATTTGAGCTGTGTCTTGTCATTGAAGAATTAAGCAGAGTTTGTGGCGGAATTTCTCTAACACTTGCTGCTTCTGCGCTTGGCACATTCCCAATAGTTCTGTTTGGTAATGAAGCGCAAAAACAAAAATATTTGCCCGTTCTTGCTAGGGGTGAAAAACTTGCTGCATTCGGGCTCACAGAGTCAGAGGCAGGCAGTGATGCTGGTTCAATAAGAACTCATGCAAAAAAAGATGGCGACTACTATATTCTTAATGGAACAAAGCAGTGGATTACCAATGGTGGTGAAGCCGAAATTTACACTGTGATTGCAATGACAGATCCTAAAAAGGGAGCAAGAGGAGCATCTGCTTTCATTGTTGAGAAGGGAACAGAGGGTTTTACTTTTGGAAAAAAGGAGAAAAAACTTGGAATCAGGGCATCAGCAACAAGAGAATTGATATTTACAAATTGCAGAATTCCAAAAGAAAATCTTCTTGGGCGCGAAGGCATGGGTTTTATTGTTGCAATGAAAACATTTGATGCCACAAGACCAGGAGTTGCGGCACAGGCACTTGGCATTGCTCAGGGAGCTTTTGAAGAAGCGCTGGCATACGCACACAAGAGACACCAGTTTGGGCATCCTATTTCTTCGTTTCAGGCAGTTCAACACATGCTGGCGGATATGGCTACACAGATAGAAGCAGCAAGAGCTCTTACCTATGCTACTGCCAGGATGATTGATGCGGGTAGGTCTTCTGGGTCAAAGGAATCCGCAATGGCAAAATTGCTGGCTTCTGATGTTGCCATGAAGGTTACAGTTGATGCCGTTCAGATTTTCGGTGGATACGGCTATATGAGGGATTATCCAGTTGAAAAAATGATGAGGGATGCCAAAATTACTCAGATTTATGAAGGAACAAATCAAATTCAGAGAAATATAATTGCCCTTGAATTGATAAAGGAGCTTTCCCGCAGGAAAGAATAAAGTGAAATTGATTTTCCAGCAGGATGTTCCAGAAAGGGTTGATAAATTCGTTGCTCAGAACCTGCCTGATTTTTCAAGAGAATTCTGCAAAAAATTGATAGAAAACCGGATGATTACTGTAAACGGAAAATTTATTAGACCCTCTTACAAACTTCAGAAAAACGATATCATTGAAATTCCTGATAATATTGAAAAACCTTCCTGTACTCTTGAACCAGATACTGGTAATGTTGAGATTCTTTACGAAGATGAACATATTATTGTAGTCAATAAGCCTGCTGGTGTTTTAACTCATCCTGTGCCATGTCAGACAAGAAAGACCCTTGTAAATTTGATACTTGCGCATACCACGCTATCTTCAATTGGCTTACCTTTTCGACCAGGTGTTGTTCACCGGCTTGACAGGGATACATCCGGTTGTATTATTTTTGCGAAAACAGAAAAGGCACACTTGAATCTGGTCGAACAATTTAGAAACAGAACCATAAAAAAAACTTACAGAGCAGTGGTTTCAGGTGTATTTTCAAAAGAGATAAAGGAAATTTCTGTTCCTTTATATGTTGAAAAAAATGGCTCTGGCAGAGTATCTGTAAAATTTGGTCGTGGCAAAGAGGCAAAAACAGAAATTCATGTCATCGGGACAGGGAAAAATGCCACGTATCTTGAAGCAAGGCCAATTACAGGAAGGACTCATCAGATCAGGGTTTCTCTTGCTTTCATCGGTCATCCAGTGCTTGGAGATATAAAATATGGAAGATCCAGTGTTCTGATTGGAAGACAGGCCCTGCATGCCTATTCAATTTCATTTTCACATCCTGAAACAAACAAGATATTAACCTGTACTGCAAAAATTCCAGAGGATATGGCTGCTTTATTAGAACAACTTGGAATATCAAATTGACCGTTCATTCACACATGTTTATAATGTTAACAGAAAAATTTTTTAATCCTGTCAGCGGATAACATGAGTAAAATAAAACAGCTGAAGCAGTCCTGTCGTTTTTTTATGCCAGAGGTTCCCTGTGTTTATCATAAAATGGCAGGAAAGAAATGTCCTGATTGCGACCGGTATAGCCCTATAAAAGAGAAAATCCTTATTATAAAACTGGGAGCTCTCGGTGATGTTTTGAGAACCACTTCCATATGCGAGCCTTTGAAGGATTTGTATCCCGAAAGTGTGTTATTCTGGATTACTGAAGACAACCATGTGCCTGTTTTAGAAGGAAATCATTTTGTCGACAGAATTATTAACAAAAGCAATGCGATAAATTTTGTTTCATTTTTCACTTTTGATCTTGTTATCAACCTTGACCTTGATGAAGATGCACTAATTTTTGCAGGTATTGTTAAATCAAAAGAAAAAAGAGGTTTCTGGTATGACAGTTCAGGTAAAATTCATTGTTCAAATCAATCCGCGGAAACTTATTTTTTGATGAGTCATGATGATCAATTGAAAAAAAGGAATAAAAAAACCTACCAGAGGTTTATTGCAGAAATCGCAGGTTTGTCAGAATATGGAAATATTATTGTTCCGATTTCTGAAGCATCAAAGAAAAATGCAGAAGAATTTGCAAAGAGATATGGCTTGAATGGAAAAAAAGTTTTAGGAGCAGTCATTGGAACAGGTAACAGGTGGATTACCAAGAGATGGCCTGAAAAACATTTTCTGGACCTGTTTTCGCGTCTTGATGATTTTGAAATTCTTATTTTTGGTGGCGCAGAAGAAAAGGACTTACTTGAACAGATTGTGAAGAAAAGCAATCTCAGGGTTATCAATACAGGGCATTCCAATTCAATAGATCTGTTTTTTGGTTTGCTTAATTTATGCGACATCGTTGTATGCTGTGATACGTTTGCTCTTCATGCGGCGGTCGGTCTTGGGAAAAAAACTATCGCTCTTTTTGGTCCCACATCTTCAAATGAAGTTGAAATGTACAATCATGGTGTGAAAATTGTCAGCCCTGCTTGGTGCGTCTGTTGTTATAAAAAAACGTGCTCCACCAGACCAATGTGTATGGAATTAATAACACCACGACAGGTAGAACAGTTCATCAGGAGAGTGTATTTTGAAAGATAATGTCGCTGTGATTATTCCCACTTATAATGAAAGGAGCAACATCATTCCACTTGTGAAAGAAATCCTCGGTCTTCAAATGGGTATCAAAGTAATCATTGTGGATGATAATTCTCCAGATGGCACGGGTATCATTGCCAGGCAATATTTTAATGACAATCCAAATGTGAAGGTCTTTATCAGAAGGGATAAAAGGGGAAGAGGATATGCTGGAAGATTTGGTTATGAAATGGCATTACAGCAACAGTGTGATATTATCGGTGAAATGGATGGCGACTTTTCTCATTCGCCAGAATTTATTCCACATATGGTGGCATGTCTGCAGCATACAGATGTTGTGTCGGGTTCTCGTTTCTTGTCAGGCGGAAGAAGTTTACGGAAAAATTTTTTAAGAGAAATGGTAACACGATGCGCAAGGATTTATTTGAGGATTATTCTTGGCATTAAACTGACAGATCCAACTTCAGGCTTCAGATTTTTTAAATCTTCTGCTCTTTCTAAAATTTTACATTATTTGAAATCTAAGGATGCCTTTATTGTTACAGAGGTATTTTACTATGCGTTCAAAAAACAATTGCGGGTGAAAGAATATCCTATTATTTTTTATGAAAGAAGATACGGCAGATCTAAATTAAAAATTACCACACTCTTGAATTATCTTTACAGGGTGTTACTCCTTCGCACAGGTTATTTCAATGGATGAAAAAAAATATTTGCGTCGTGCATACTTATTGATGGGAATCACATTTATTGTCAGATTGTTGATTGCTGCCTTTTATGGCTTGAGTGGCGATGAGGCGCATTATTATCAATATGCCATGCATCCTTCATTGTCATACTTTGACCACCCGCCACTGGTGGGTTATGCAATCTTACCGTTTTTGAAATTTTTCGGACACACACCTCTTGCAGTAAGATTCCCTGCTTTGATTTCATCTACATTGTGTATGTGGCTTCTTTTAAAATTGGGAACAGATCTCTATTCACCTGTAACAGGATTCTGGGCTGTTGTGATTTTTTGTTTAATCCCTTTATTTTCTGTACTTGGCGGAATCATGACAGTACCAGATACAATTCTTTCCGTTTTCTGGTTGTTGTCTATTATCACGATATGGAAAATTTATACCACAGGTAGAGACAGTCTCTGGTATCTTGTTGGAATTTTTACAGGTCTGTCTTTACTCACAAAATACTCTGGATTTTTGATATATCCTGGAATTTTTCTTTTTCTGGTGCTTAACAAAGATATGAAAAGGGCTTTCAGAAAAAAACAATTGTATTTAGGTTTTATGATCAGTATCTTGATTTTTTCTCCGGTTCTGATATGGAATTACGACAACTACTGGGCATCGTTTGCATTTCAATTCAAACATGGCCTTGGCGAAAAATCCTTCTTTAAACCAAATGTCTTTATTCAGAATATTGTTTCACAGATGTTAGTGATATCACCGTTTTTGTGGTTCATGCTGGTGATTTCATTTTTTAAAATCACAAAGAAAATCTTCATTAATCACAATGGTTTGGCACAAATATTTTTTAGTTTTTCTATTCCTGTTTTTCTTGTTTTCGGCTATGCATCTTTTTCAAATGAAATTTTGCCTCACTGGCCTGCAGTTGGTTATCTTATACTTATCGTCCCCTGTGCTGCTTTGTTCAAGGAAATTTTTACTGGAATGAACCGAATAAAAAAATTTGTCGCAAAATTTTCTTTATTTACAGGATGTTTGTTTACAATGGTTATTCCAGTTCAGGTTGTTTTTCACTGTTTTCCTTTATCTCCTGATGTAGACCCTACTGGCGATTTGTACGGATGGGATATTGCCGCACAAGTAGCAGAATACCTGATGTCAAATAATCAAGATACATTTTTGTTTACTCATAAGTTTTATCTCGCAAGTCAGATGGCTTTTTCTCTTCCAGTGAGTGTGGTAAATCATAAACTTTTCTGTTTGAGTAAACGGATTGACCAGTATGATTTTTGGCAAAAAGATAGGGATTTGAGAACAGAACTTGGTGGGGAAAATGGTATTTTTTTTACTGATGAACATTTCCCTGACGATCCTGGGAAAATTTTCAGATTCGAAAAAATTGATAAACCTGTAAAAGTTGAAATTTTCTATATGGGCAAAAAAGTAAAGACATTTTATTTCTACTTATGTCATAGTTTTAAAACCAGTGAGATGGATTCATTATACCTGAATTCTCTCAATTTTCATCAAAGGAGTTTTTTTAAAAATCTTATTAATCTTGACAACCGTGCTTTTCTCACGGTCAACAGATTTGCTTCCCGGAATAAGTGGCTTGCGAATATTTTATTTACCATTGGTTATCTTGGCTCCACAGAGGTTGCCTCAATGATTGTCGTTGTCATCCTTTACCTGGCAAGACGTAATGAATTTTTGAAATATTTCTGGATTTTTCTTTCTATGTTGATATTTAGCGCAGTCATTGTTTACATTATTAAGAAGGTTTTACCCTCTGCGAGGCCTGTATCATACTTTAAAGACCAGATGATTTATGTAATAGGGCCAATTTTAAAATCGGGCTCATTTCCCTCAGGACACGCTCAAACGATTTTTGTATCTTCTGCTTTTTTGTCATGGATATTTCACCGGTTATGGCCAGTATTTTTTTCTTTTGCTATCATTGTTGCGTTTTCAAGAGTTTTTGCAGGAGTCCATTTTTTCAGAGACATTTTTGCAGGAGCCATGATTGGATTGATATCATTCTGGACTGTTCTGAAAATTAACTGTATTTTTTTCAAAAATAGGAAATTTGACAATAAACAAAATTGATGTATTATTTTAGTGATCAAAAAGGTTAAATTCCTGCTAAAATAACTCGCTCTAAAAATTGCGCGGGATTAACTCAGCGGTAGAGTGCGACCTTGCCAAGGTCGAAGTCACGGGTTCAAATCCCGTATCCCGCTCTATTATGTTATAAAAATGGGATCTGAATGAAGCAAGCTTGGTATGATCGTGTTTTCAGGGTTAAATGTCAACAGTAAATTCTGTCGTGTAAATGGCCATTTTTTAAGATTTGACGTGGTCAAGATTGTTGTGTATAATAATTTTTTTAGAAAAAATGAAAGAACGTCAGGCTGCTGTGGCTCAGGGGTAGAGCACGTCCTTGGTAAGGACGGGGTCATGGGTTCGATTCCCATCAGCAGCTTAGGGATGGGAACAGCCTGACGTCAGAGTTAATCATTTTCTTATAACTGCGGGGGATACGATGGCGAAGGAGAAATTTATACGGAGCAAGCCACATGTAAACATAGGGACGATTGGGCATGTAGATCATGGTAAGACGACATTGAGCAGTGCGATTACGCTGGTATTATCGAAGGTAGGGAAGGCGCAGC
>JAKPDB010000012.1 GCA_029552985.1 bacterium | reverse complement strand
ATGCCTGATTTGTTTTTTCTTTTATCCTTGCAATTTCAGGAAAAAAGACACTGCTGCCCAGGGAGACGAAGGCAATAAGAGTGAGAAGTTCTATGGTCGTGAGGGCTGCATTATTTCTTTTCATTTCCTCCCCCTTTCGTTGTTGTGTGTTTTATGTCCTTATTGGCATGTCCCTTGTTTTCATTCAGATTTTTCTACTTTTACAATTCTTTTTTCTTTTGCTGACATCTCTGCGCACAAACAGGTTTTTAATATTTTTCTTGCCTTTATCGCTGTTTCAATATTCATGTGCCTGTCTGCAACATTTTTCAAAAAATTTGCTGTGTCAATACTGGAATTGCTTTCTTCGGTTTTTAATTCTTTTTTTCCAGTTTCTTTTGTTTCAAAATTCAGTTTATTCCCATCAAAGTAAAGTATCCCATTTTCTCCTACGAATTTGATTTTAAAATCTCTGGCATTTTTGATACCCATGGCGAATTCAATGTTTGCGATGTGCCCTGATGGAAATTTCAAAACCATTATTGATGAAGTGGAAACCATTTTTTTATTATCGTTGCTGTATTTGATATTTTCAAATGCGCAGACAGATTCAGCATCGTGTTCCAGTTCAAGCAGCTGACTCACGAAATGAAAATGCTGTGCGGCATAAAGTGGACCACAAAGTTCAGGATCAGCGTACCATCCACCAAGAAAAGACGAAACGTATGTGTAATAAGAAAAAATCAACTGTCCAATGGAATTGATATTTTTTTTGATTGTATAAAATGGATTTTCCAGTATTTGAGTAAGACTGACCCAGTAAACGAGGTTTCTATTTCTGGCGATATTTATTAGATGATCAAGTTCCTGAATATTCAGGGTTGGAGGATATTCAACAAGGACATGTTTATTGTTTTCAAGGCATTTTTTTGCGATCAGGTAGTGTGTTGTATTCGGGGTTGAGATTGTCGTTGCCATAAGTTCTGGGTTTTTGAAAATGTCTTCAAGAGAGGACGTATATTCAATTTCAAATTTTTCTGAAAATTTTCTGGCTTCTTCTTCAAAAGGTGAGTAAACAATCACAGGTTCTCCAATGCCTGTTTCAATGATGGCCTTGGTCTGGAAGTGTGCTCGCCCCCCTGCTCCGATAATCCCCACTTTAATTTTCTTTTCCATCGTTCCCCCTGTTTTTTCTGTGTATATTTAATCCAAATTTTTCTGTGCCTATGATAATAGATCTTTCTTTATATAAAGGTATTTTACAACAATAAACACGTTTTCAAAATATACTTAATATTGGTTCTGACACATCTTATTTTGTTGACAGATTGGTCGCAGGGTATGATAATATTTTTAACATGCGAGTCAATTTAATTTCGCCCAGATCGCCGGTGGCATCTGTCACAAAAAGGGACAGAGCGGTTCAATTTTCAAGATTAAGTTTAACAACAGTCGCCGCTTTATTTCCATCTGATACAGACATTAAGATAATCAACGATAGTCTTGATGAAATAGATTTTGATGAGAAAGTTGATATGGTTGGTATTACAACTATTACATCCACTGCTCCCAGGGCGTATGAAATTGCTGATGAATTCAGGAAAAGAAAAGTTCCTGTTATTATGGGTGGGATACATCCTTCTGTTCTTCCCAACGAAGCGTCTCTTCATGCGGACGCAGTTGTTATTGGAGAAGCAGAAGGTGTAATGGATAGATTATTGGAAGATTTTCGCTCCGGCAATTTGCAGAAATTTTATTCCTCAACTGAGAGACCGGACCTTTCAAAACTTCCCCTGCCAAGAAAAGACCTTTTATATGGCAATAAATTTTACAGAGAAATGGATATGGTTCAGACAACAAGGGGATGTCCTTTTAATTGTGATTTCTGCAGTGTTTCTGATTTTTTTGGTCGCACTTACCGGACAAGACCGGTTCAGGATATAGTGAGAGAGGTTGAACTGTTAAAGAACAGGGCTATCATTTTTTTTGTTGATGATAATATTGCCGGCCGTCCGGATCATGCCAGGGAACTTTTCAAGGCATTAATTCCTTTGAAGGCGAGATGGTTTTCACAGGCATCCATCATAATAGCAAGAGACAAAGAACTGTTGAAACTGGCTGCAAAGAGTGGATGCAAGGCGCTTTTCATAGGTTTTGAATCTATTTCAGAACAGAGTTTGAAGCAGGTCGGGAAAAGCATAAACCGTATCACTGAATATGAGGAAGGAATCAAACGAATTCACGATAGTGGAATAAGTATTATTGGTGCTTTTATATTTGGTTTTGATTCAGATGGGATCGATGTTTTTGACAGGACTATTGATTTTATTGAACGGAATAAGATTGAACTTGCGAGTTTTTCCATCCTTACTCCGTTGCCGGGGACGCGTTTATACAAACAGTTCGACCAGCAGGGAAGAATATTTGAACGAGATTGGGCAAAGTATACCTGCGGGGAAGTCGTGTTTAAACCGAAACTATTGAGTGTCGACCAATTACAGGAAGGTTATTATCATGCAAGAAGAAGAATATCCTCATACAACTCAATATTCAGACGAACAGTTCGATTTAGCAAAACATCATTGTTTTTTCTTCCCATAAATCTTGTGATGCGGAAGGCAAGCAGGGCTTCCTTAAAAAAAACAAAGCAAAGGAATTAGGCGGGAATTACGCATAATACAGGAATTCCATAACCTGCAAAATTAAACAAAAAACAATATAATATACGCATGAACACAAAAAAACCTTTTTTGTGGGTGCTTGGTATTTCTACCTGTATAAGAATACTTTTTGCAAAAATTGTTCCAATTACAGGAGACGAGGCATATTTTATTGTCTGGGCAAAACATCTGAGCTGGGGATATTATGAACATCCACCAATGATTGGCTGGGTGATGTGGTTATTTTCTTTTCTTGGTAATGACATTTTTATTTACCGTATTTTTCCGCTCATTGCTATTCCTTTGATGACAGTCATTATTGTGAATTTATTAAAAGAAGTGGATAGAAACAGGGCATTTTTATGTGCTTCTATTTTTCTTCTGTCTCCTGTCAGTATTCTCAATGTTCTGAGCGTGAATGATGTACCTCTCATTCTTTTCACATTTCTTTCGGGTGTTTTTTTCTACAGAGCACTGAAAACTTTGAGAATATTTGATGCTGTGTTATCCGGATTTTTCTTTGGATGCGCTTTTCTTTCAAAATATTTTTCTGTTTTATTCGGTATGGCATTGTTGATTTTTTGTATGGTTACAGGGAAAAAGAATGTATGGAAAACATTTTTTTTATTTTTTATTGGTAGTTTGCCGCTTATTACGGTGAACATTCTCTGGAACTATACTCATTGCTGGCTAAATATCATGTTCAACCTATTTTATAGAAATAAAGGTATGACTTTAAATTTTTTCAATGTTTTTATTTATTTGTTAGAACAGATTTTTTTAATGACACCGTATCTATCAGTGAAATTTTATAAAAACAGATGTTTTCTGGACGAGTGTAAAAAAAAGAATTTGTTCTGTTTTGTTTTCTTAACCCCATTTTTCTTCTTTCTTTTTATTTCATTGATAAAAAGTGTTGGATTACACTGGATGGCATCATTCTATCCTTTTTTCTTTCTTGTTATTGCACATTTGCCGTTTGATGCTCTTGATAGAGCGCTGCGGCATTGTTTTTATCTTTCTCTAACCGTGATGATTATTGTCGTTATCATTTTTGCGATACCAGTTGAGGTATATAAAGGATTAAGAAAGTACCCACAAATTGTGATGTTTCTGCGTCCTTCAGAGCTGTGCGAGATAATTGAAAAAAATTTAAATGGAAGAATTCCTGCATCCACAGGTTACACTGAAACATCGGTGCTATCTTATCATTGCAGGAAGGATTTTGTGCTGTTTGGCTCTCTGTCGAGGAGTGGAAGATATTATGATTATATTACAGATTTTAGAAACTTTGATGGAAAAGATTTCCTGATAGTATCTCTCAATGAAAAAGATGTTGAAAAGTTTGCGATGTATTTTCAAAGTTTATCAGTGAAAAACGTGGAAGTTATGGGTGCGAAATTCTATTTGGTCAATGGAAATCACTTTATTTTCAACAATTACCGCAATTTGTATTTGAGGAAAATTTCTTCAATGTATTATAGCCCGGTTCGATTTTTACCTGCCAGCAGAAACTTTTTTATGGAAAGATACTTTTCAGGATAACCCAACCTTAAGTGATTGATTTTTCGTAATTTTAGAAAATTTGAGAGATACAATTTTTTCTTGACTTTACGCAAATAAAGTGCTATAATTTTTTTTAGAAAAAATAGGAGGTTTTTAATGGAAAAGGAAAAAGTTACAACAAAATACGACGCGACAAAAATTCAGGTACTTGGAGGGATTGATGCGGTAAGAAAAAGACCTGCGATGTACATCGGTGATACATCTGTTTTTGGTTTACATCATCTTGTATATGAGGTTGTCGATAATAGTATTGATGAGGCAATGGCTGGATATTGTACAGAAATTTCAGTTGTGATACATCTTGATAATAGTGTATCTGTTGCTGATAATGGCAGAGGAATACCTGTTGATATTTACAAGACCGAAAACAAACCGGCAGTAGAAGTGGTTCTGACAATGCTTCACGCTGGTGGAAAATTCGATAGGAAAGCATACAGGGTTTCAGGTGGATTGCATGGTGTTGGGGTCTCTGTTGTCAATGCACTTGCAGAATGGCTTGAGGTTGAAATAAAGAGAGAAGGGAATATTTATCATCAGAAGTACGAAAGAGGTAAACCGGTTTCACCACTTACAGTGGTTGGAAAAACGAAAGATACTGGAACGACTGTTACATTTAAGCCTGATAGTGAAATTTTCGAAACAATTGAATTTGATGATAACATCCTTGCGAGCAGACTGAGGGAACTGGCTTTTTTAAACCCCTCGCTCACAATCAAATTTGAGGATGAGAGAAAATCAAGAAGTGAAATTTTTAAGTTTGATGGTGGGCTTGTTTCATTTGTTGAATTTCTCAATAAGAACAAAGTCGCATTGTTTTCCCCCCCATATTATTTCAGGAAGGAAGAAGGCGATATGGAACTTGAAGTAGCGTTTCAATATAATGATGGATATAATGAAACAATCCTTTCATTTGTGAACAATGTCAATACGAGAGATGGAGGAACACACCTGACCGGCTTCAGGGCAGGTTTGACAAGGGGTATCAATGAGTATGGTAAAAAAAATCAGATTCTTGATTCAAATACTACTCTCAGTGGTGAGGACGTGAGAGAGGGTTTAACTGCTGTTGTCAGTTTGAAAATTCCTGACCCCCAATTTGAAGGTCAAACGAAAACGAAGCTTGGTAATTCAAGTGTGAAACCATTTGTCGAGAGCATTACTTTTGACAAGATATATACATTTCTCGAAGAGCATCCTGATGCTGCGAGAGATATCCTTAATAAGGCGATTACTGCATTAAAGTCGAGGGAAGCAGCCAGACGGGCAAGAGACCTGACCAGGAAGAAACTTGCTGAGGGAGGAGAACTTCCCGGGAAACTGGCTGATTGTTCCATTCGTGACCCAAAACTGAGAGAACTTTTTATTGTTGAAGGAGATTCTGCGGGTGGCAGCGCAAAACAGGGTCGGGATAGAACTTTTCAGGCGATTCTTCCTTTGAGAGGGAAAATTATAAATACGGAAAAGGCAAGGCTTGATAAAGTACTGAGCAATAACGAAATTCGTATGACAATTAGTGCGATAGGTGCTGGATATGGTGATGAGTTTGATATATCGAAAATCAGATATAACAAAATTATTATAATGACTGATGCTGATGTTGATGGTGCTCACATACGAACACTGCTGTTGACGTTCTTTTTCAGGCAAATGCCTGAATTGATTAAACAGGGCTACTGCTACATTGCACAGCCACCACTGTACAAAATAAAGAAAGGAAAAAAAGAAGCGTACATTGAGAGTGAAGCCGAGTTGGAAGAAATACTCTTGAATCTTGGTAGCGAAAAACTGACTGTGCAGGTTAATTCTCTGAAAAAACCTTTGTCTGGTTCAGAAGTAAAAAAACTTGCGAGATTTTCAAAACGTTTTATGGAGCTGGATAAGATGTTGAAAAAACGCGGTATCGACATTAAGAAATATTTTCCATCTGCTGATTCGAAATCTGGTACGCTTCCAAGTTATTCAATAAAACTTAATGGTAATCAGTACTACTTTTATTCAGATGAGCAGTTGTCAAAATTTATGGAAGAAAATCAATTGAATAATCAAAATCTTTTCGTGGGGAATTATCAGTTAATTGAAATATATGAAAGAAGAGAATGTGAGAAATTGTTTTCTGAAATTAAGAATCTTGGATTATCGCGAGAATTCTGGAATGAAACTTTTATAATCACTCTTGATGGCGAAAATAAAGAGATATCTTTTGAGCAACTTTTTGATATTGTGAAAGAACATGGTAAAAAAGGGATTACAGTGCAGAGGTATAAAGGACTTGGAGAAATGAATCCAGAGCAGTTATGGGAGACCACCATGAACCCTGCAACCAGAAGGTTGTTGAAAGTTTCCCTTGATGATGCAGCAAAGGCAGAAGAAATTTTTACAATACTTATGGGCGAACAGGTGGAGCCGCGTAAACAATTCATTCAGAATTTTGCTCTTGAAGCAAAAAACATTGATATTTAAGGAGGAATTGTGGACGATAAAGAAAAACAGCAGCTACCAAAGGAAAAAATTACACCAGTAGGAATAGAGATTGAAATGAAAAATTCCTACCTTGATTATGCTATGAGTGTTATCATAGGTCGCGCATTGCCTGATGTTAGAGATGGACTAAAGCCAGTACACAGAAGAATTCTTTTCGCTATGATGGAACTTGGCCTTGAACCAGGCAGACCTTATAAAAAAAGCGCTCGTATTGTTGGAGAAGTAATGGGGAAATACCATCCTCATGGTGATTCGCCAATTTACGAATCTCTTGCAAGGATGGCCCAGGATTTTACATTAAGATATGTCCTGGTTGATGGTCAGGGCAATTTTGGCTCAATAGATGGGGACCCTCCGGCAGCAATGAGATATACTGAAGCAAGACTTCGTCCACTGGCTATGGAACTTCTGGCGGATATTGAAAAAGATACAGTGGATTTTATGCCCAATTTTGATGAATCTCTTACTGAACCTGTTGTTCTTCCAAGCAAAGTTCCGAATTTATTAATTAATGGTTCTTCAGGCATCGCAGTTGGTATGGCAACCAATATTCCACCTCATAATCTTGGTGAGGTCTGTGATGCGCTGATCATGATGATAAAAAATCCAGATTGTTCAATCGAAGAGATTATGAAATTTATTTTAGGACCGGATTTTCCGACAGGCGGAATAATTTGTGGAACCCAGGGAATTGTTGAAGCATATACTACTGGAAAAGGTATTATAACAATCCGCGGAAGAGTTGAAGTTGAGGAAACAAAAAACCACGATAATGTTGTAATTACTGAGATTCCCTATGAAGTGAACAAATCCGCTCTTGTTGAGAATATTGCTAAACTGATTGAAGAGAAAAAAATTGGTGGTGTCAGTAATGTCAGGGATGAATCGAGCAAGGAAGGTATACGAATAGTGCTTGAGGCAAGAAAGGGCGAAAATACTGATATTATTATCAACCAGTTATACTCCCACACCCAGTTACAGACAACATATGGAATCATTAACCTGGCACTGGTAAACAGGCAGCCGAAACTCCTTACTCTGAAGGAAATGCTTGAGTTGTTTCTTGAGCATAGGAGAAGTGTTGTTATCCGTAGAACTCGTTTTGAATTGAATAGGGCCGAAGAAAGACATCATATTTTACTGGGGCTTAAAATTGCTGTTGACAATCTTGATAAGGTGATTTCTCTTATAAGGAACTCAAACAGTATTGAAGAAGCAAGAGAAAACTTGATGAAAAAGTTTTCCCTGAGTCAGAAACAGGCGGATGCCATTCTCGCTTTGCCATTGGGAAAACTGACAAAACTTGAAAGAAATAAAATAGAAGAAGAACTCGACGAGATCAGCAAGAAGATTGCTGAATTGAAGGCAATCCTTGCAAGCAAAGAAAAGGTCAATGCTATCATTGAAGGAGAATTGAAGGTTTTGAAAAACAAATATGCTGACAAAAGACGCACTGAAATCGGTTCTCCAATAGAAGAGTTAAGTGATGAAGACCTTGTACGACCTGAAGATATTGTTGTTACTGTTTCTGCCCACGGCTATGTTAAAAGATTGCCTCTTGAAACATATAGAAGACAGCGACGTGGTGGTCGTGGAATTTTGGGAGCGGGTACAAAAGAGGATGATTTTGTAAGACATGTGTTTGTATGCTCAACTGTTGATCAATTGCTAATATTTACAGAGACAGGAAGAGTTCACTGGTTGAAAGGTTATCTGATTCCTGAAGCGAGTCGTGTTGCACGGGGTAAACCCCTTGTCAATCTTCTAAAAATTCAAACCGATGACAAAATTGCGGCTGTAATACCGGTAGCTGATTTTTCTTCCGGTCAGTTTATTCTTATGCTCACAAAGAAAGGAATTGTGAAGAAAACGCCTCTTGTTGCATATAGCAAGCCAAGGCAAGGCGGTATCATTGGAATTACATTGAAGAATGATGACAAACTAATAGATGTGAAGCTTGCTGATGGTAACAGGGATGTCATGCTTTTTACAAAACACGGCTTTTGCATACGGTTCAGTGAGCAGGAGGTCAAGCCAATTGGCAGAACAGGTATGGGAGTAATAGGGATTAGGTTCAAAAATCCAAAGGATGAAGTAATTTGTGGTCAGGTTTTTGCTTCTGAAAATCCAACAGAGGAAATACTAACAGTTTCTTCGAATGGATATGGAAAGAGAACCTATGTCAAGTATTACAGGCGGCAGAAGAGAGGTGGTAAGGGTGTGATTGATATGAAGGTTAACAGTAAGACAGGTTATGTTGTGAAAACAAAGATGGTTCGGGAAGATGACGAAATTATTATAATGACAACTGGCGGGATGATCATCAGGTTGCCAGTGAACGAAATTAGAAGGGTTGGTCGAAGTACCCTTGGTGTAAAATTGATAAATCTTAATCAGGGAGATCATATTGCAGATGTCGCAATCGTCCGGGAAACAGAAGAAATTTGAATATCTTGAACATCCGGCGGATATTGCAATAAGAGTATATGGAAGAAATTTAGAGGAACTTTTTGAAAATGCCGCACTGGGACTCTATGATATATTGAGCCCTTACGGGAAAACAGACGGTTCTGAATATCAACGAAACAATACATTTTATTCCGATTCTAAAGAGGAACTTCTTGTTTGCTTTTTGAATGAATTGCTCTTTATTGCACTGAGGGAACATTTGATTTTTTATAAATTTTTGTTTAATATAGATTGTTCAGAAAAAGAGAAAAAACTCGTATGCGATATGATGGGTCATAAAATTGAAGGAGTAGAACGGGAGGTGAAAGCTGTGACCTATCATCGCATGAAGATCAGGAAAGTTAACAATCTTTTGCAGACAGAGGTTATATTTGATATTTGAAGGGGGCTATGGTGAATCAAAAAGATTTAAAAGTTTTTAAAGATATGCTGATCAAAGAGAAATCCAGGATATTGAAAAGTATTACTCAACTTGAGGAAAATACTCAGCAGGCTGCTCGGGGAAATGTATCTGAAGGAGCTGGTGTGCCGACGCATATTGCGGATTTTGGAACCGATGCATTCGAAAAAGATCTTGATTTAAATCTTACCAGTTCGGAAATTGAACTGCTTCAAATGATAGAAGAATCATTGAAGAAAATTGAGACAAGAAAATACGGAATATGCGAATCCTGCAATAAGCCAATTTCTAAGGCGAGACTGAAAGCAATTCCATATACAAAGTATTGCATTAAATGCCAGAGAGCTCAGGAAAAAACCGAGAGAAAACGGGGATAAACAAATTGAGTTTTTTTTATTCAAGTTTTGCCATTGCATTTTTGATTGATAGAGTTACCAAATCGCTAGTAACACTGAAAATTCCTGAGAATTGTTCGGTGAAGGTTTGTGGGTTTCTGTATATTAATAACATAAAAAACAGTGGTATATGTTTTGGCTTTCTGGAAAACCCTTCGTATTTGCCTTTTATCATCATTCTGTCTGTAATTGCGCTTCTTGTTATCTTACTTTATGTGCAAAATAAAAAACTTGAACTTCCAATTTTTTCTCATGTTTGTTTTGGATTAATTTGCGGCGGAATTCTCGGGAACCTGTATGATAGGATCCTGTATCGTGGTGTCATTGATTTTATCGATTTTCTTGTTTGGCCAGTGTTTAACCTGGCTGATACTTTTATCGTCTGTGGAATCGCATGCCTTTTAATTTTTCACTCAAGGAGCAGAAAGCGTGCATCCAGTGTGTCTTAAGATTGGTAATTTTGTCATCTATTGGTATGGGGTTTTCGTTGCACTGGGTATTATCGTTAGCAGTTTCGTTTTCCAATTGAAGGCTAGAAAAACAGGGTACTCAGACGAAATTTCGGGCAAAATCATTTTTTATACTGTACTTTCTGGTATCATAGGTGCCAGGATTGTTCATGTCCTTGCTTATTTCCATTATTACATGAGGAATCCTGTTGAAATCATCATGTTACGAAATGGTGGTCTGGCGATTCAAGGTGGCATACTGGCAGGGCTTCTGGGACTTATTTATATTTCAAAAAAATTAAACGTTAATGTTCGGCAGAATCTTGATATGGTAGCTTCTGTTGTTCCTCTCGGGCAAGCAATAGGAAGAATCGGTTGTTTGTTTCATGGTTGCTGCTATGGTAAACCGAGTACGCACTGGTTCTCAATAAAATTTCCTTTTCTTGAGACACGTGTTCATCCAACTGAAATATATTATTTTATTGGCGACCTTGCAATTTTTTTTCTTCTATATCTATTTTCCAGAGATAAACATCAGGATGGCGAGATTGCGGCATGGTACTTAATTTTCTTTGGAAGTTTAAGATACTGGATAGATCATTTCAGGGGAGACCTTATTCCAGGCATGTTTGGGTTTTATCAGACCCAGATATACGGAATTATCTGTTTTCTTATTGGCGCATTCTGGATTTTCAGATTGTTCTTTGCCAATCAGAAGATGATTTGATAAATTGTTTTTGCTATTAGAGCGACAGCAATAGAAACCATTCCTATTAAGCCCACACCGCAGGTATATCCAGCCAGGATGATTGGAGTATATCTTCTCCATGTCTGACTACCAAATTTTTTTGCAAAGTAGAATCTTCCAAGCATTGCACCTGCAAAAAGCGGTATTGCATAATGCGGCCACATTGAAACTCCGCCGACAAGTCCATAGAAAAAGGAAACAGGTGCTTTCAGAAAAGTTAAAATAGCGTTCAGTACTAATCCACCAGCAGCAAAACTCAGGAAATAGAACGGTTTAATTGCTTTAATCATATAACTTGTTCCTGACTCGCCGAGTGTACTACTAATCCATAAACTCTGGGTGATAGCATTCAATGGCCACATTTTCTGAACATATGGATAGGTTGCTGATGGAATTGGTGACAGGTGCCAGATAATGGACCAGAAAAGAAAACTGCAAAACAACATGATAACAAGGGCAGTAAATTCAGCTTTGTACCAACTGGTAAACTTTGTTCTGGTCAGTTCAAGTTGTTTGAAGGCCTGGGTCATTCCACCTACATCGAAATATGGGATTGGAGAAAACCATATTGCTGCGCCTTTATAGCCGCTGAAGATGAAACTGGCTTCTCTTACAAGCGGGAACGAAACACCGGTTGCAACACCAGTAATACCATACATTCGTGCAGAGGTATAGCTTAAAAACGGAGTCAAAATAAATCCAAAAACAATGAAAATCAAAACAGGAAATTCAGGTACAAGAGAATGTGTTAATATAATGAACGCAATAGTTGCCAGAGCCCATAAACCAAGAGCCACAGGAATTGGATAATCACCCCTGTTTTTTGGTAATTCTTCTTTTAGTTTAGCGACATCTTTTTTCCTTCTCGCCGTGATTGTCTTCCATATTCCGATAAGACCAACGCATATTCCACTACCTATAATTGCATTAATCCAGAAGTCCATGTTTGCTGATATTGATGTTGGAACAACACTCATTCCGGGTTGCCAGTTTTTGATAATGTGAGCGCGATAAAGTATTGGATTTGAAACACATTGTGCAAGTATAGAGGATGTGAGAGAACCCACAATTACCCAGAATGGCAAAACGAATCCTGCAAGTATCGTACCCAGGTCTGTCATCAATCCAAGGATACAGGCAGGCGCTTTTGCGCCAATCTGCGCTGTAAAATCAACCCATGGTATTGGTATTAACTGAAGAGGTTTCGACATGAGAAGCCCTGTAATTGTTGGAATGACCACATAAAATGCGCCAAAAATGATACCGATCATAGCGCTTACACTAAATACCCGCCATCTCCAGCTTTCAGTTTTTCCTGTGACCTCAGCAAGAGCTGTGGCGCCCTCTGATGCTACAGGAGCCATTGGAAAGGCAAGTTTTTCCTTGTCACTGGTAATTCTGAATAACACATATCCCAGAGTAAACTGAGTAATCCTGATAAGAAATGCAAAGACAATAATAATCACGATTGGTTTTATCCAGTCATGATGAAAGAAAGTTCTCTTAAAGATGGCTTCTGAATTTGCAGGAGGCACAACCCATGATGGGATTTTATCTGAAATTCCAAAAGATTGAGCATAGTGTGATTGTATGAAATACTGTCTCCATATTAATTCTCCAAAGGCGCCACCTTGTATGGTAAGTCCTGCAGTACCCAAAATTGTGCCACCCCCTGCAACGGCGCCAGCAATAATGTATAAAATATAAATTTCCTGTCTTTTCAGTGAGATAAAAGAACGTTTTGCAATTTCAACAAGCAATATTACAGCAACCCATTGAGCAGCACCACCCAGGCCACCACCAGTGATCAATCCTAAGTATATTGCACCTGGCAGCATAATAAAACCGATAAAAATTGCGGCTATGACTGCCTTAATTCCAAACCCTTCCTGGAATTCTTCTAACTCAGGTCTAAAATCATTGATATGTTTTTCGTTCATTCGCTTTCCCTGTTATGAAATAGACAAACCAAGCATTGTTTTACCCTGTTTTTCATAATCTTTCTTAATTTCAATACTCACGGTTCTCCAGACTAAAAATTGTTTGCGTATTCCATCAAGAAATCTTCTATTCAATCTTTTCCAGTCAGACGATTCTCCGCTTTCCCTTGTAATTTCAAGATTTATCGCATAAAAATTGTACTGACCCATTGGAGACATTGTGATTTTTACTTTCTGTGTTACCCCTAAATCAAATGGTGCCAGGGCGACATTGGTATTGATGATATATGAGTGCTTTCCTGATGGATGTTTCTCCACACTGAACTTTGTATCATTGGTGTAAAGATTTCCAAGTGAAACATCCTGGTATGAATTAAAGTATTCAGATAAGAATGTTGAAAGTCCAACTACTTCTATTTCACTGACTGTAAATGGGAATTCGAACGACCATCTATCCCCTTTTGGTTCAGGCAGTATCCAGCGTCTTGTCACATCAGGTACAGCCATTTGAGATGCCTTTCTTGCGGGATAAATAGTGGACAAAAGCACTGTGATGATGATAATGATTGTTGCAAAAACAGCGGACAAGGAAGAATAATTAAGTATCAGTCCATGCAGTAAACCAGTTACAATTAGAAATTTCGTTACCATCTGTCCGAGTAAGTACCCGCCGACAGCGCCCATCACAGCAAATACACCGGATTCTGCCAGATACAATGATGCAATATGCACTGGAGCAAGTCCAACTGCGCTGTAGGTGCCGATTTCTCTAAGTCTTTCATAAACAGAGCCAAGCATGGTATTGAGAACAATCATTGCAGCAATAAGAATCGGAATGATCAGGTTGCTCAGTCCTGATAATGATGTAAGGCCTATGCTACTATAAACAGTGACTTTATTTTCATGTCCGACAAACAATATGGCAGCAAGTTTTGAAATGAATGATTCCACAATTTCCCGGGCATTTTCTCCAGGATAAAATTTGATTGCGATTGATTGAAGGGTTCCTTTGAGGTCTTTCACTATTTTTGGAGGAACGATAGGAATATTTGATGGTTCAATGTGTATGAAACTTTCAAGTTTTTCGACAGAGCCAAATACCTGTGCCCTTTGCTCCATTTTGATTTTGCCGAGTTCTTTGGACGGAAGTGATGCAAAATTTACAGGGGTCAAAAGTTCATCATCAAGGTCTCTGACATCTGTCATCTTTTCTGAATCGAATATACCTTTTACCAGGAGGGATTGCCCGAATATTTCAACTTTTGCTTTTCCTACATCTGAAATACTGATTCCAAGGTCCTTTGCAATTTTGTCTGGAAGTATAATCACATCTGTTTCGCCTGGTTCTAACCAGGAGCCTGCTATAAGGAGTTTGTCCAGCCCTGTAATTTCTTTTTCTTCAGGAGTCAGCCCGAGAAGTCCTGAAGCATAACAGATTTTGTTTCCATTTTTTATTTCCACAGCGGTTTTATTTCCAAGGTCTTCATTGATAAACCAGTACCTCTGTGCTATGATGCTGTGTCCCTGAAAATCATCAAGAACATACTTATATGCGACTTCCTGAAGAGGGCTCCATGAGCGGTCTCTAAGTAAGGCACCATGATAAAGCGGTTTGTTGGGTCTCATGATTTGATTGAATTTCATAAATGATTTTATAGACGTAAAGGAAAGAACTGTGAATGTGAGAAGTACCAAAGTAATGCCAGTAAGCATTGTTCTGATTTTTCTTCGTTTCATATTGGCAACTCCAAGAGAAAACGCGGTTCCTGCTGCAGCTATTCGTCCAACATCAGTTTGATAAACCTTTGCGCCTTCTCTTTTTAACCTCTGCATCTGCTCTTCAAACTTTGATGTAATAATCGAAATTACAACAATTGACAATGAAAGTACAATAAATGCAAGCAATATCACTTCAGGAGCATTGGTCAATTTGAAAGCAGGATGCACAATCCTCATGACAAAATAAATTATAAGAAAAATCAATGCCATACCAGCAATTCTTTTTTCAAGTTTAGGGAAACCAAAGAATAATCTTTCTCCAAAATAGGCAAAGGGAAGTAGTAATAGAAAATAAAAGATGATACCCTTTATCACATCATTTGCTGTACTTTTTACATCAGGGTAAGCGCGCGATTCAATTGCCTGAGATTGACGTGAATAACTCAAAAACGATTCCCAGTCCTTTTCTTGCTGTGCTTTTTCTGCTTTTTTCAAAAGTTCCTTTGATTGTTCCTGCAAGGCGTCAAGTCGTTCATTTCTTATGTTATATCTTTTGAAATTTGCAACCCTGTATGAATCAAGAATAATCATGTCTTTTGCTGCCTGATAGGGCAGATTTTTTATTGAATCTGTTGTGTCCACAGGAAAACCAAGTCCTTCGGCTTTCTCTTTGCTTTCAGTTGTGGGTTGTGAATTCAAAAGAAGAAGTCTTATTCCAAGTGGTCCTGATTGCCCGGCAATTTTTACATACGTTGCTCTCTTGGCAAAAACGACTCCGACAGGTTCAATGTAAGAACTCCATTTCCACGGAGGTACATCATATGTTTCAAGAAAATATGAATATGCTTCAGGCAAACTATTTGAAAGGTCAAAGACATCCAATTTATTGATAGCTGTGAGATATTGTGGGTCAATCAGCCCTATCAAATTTATTGGCTTGCAATAAAATAATACAACAAGCCATTTTTTGCTGAGTGTGTCGAGTGTTACTCTATTCGGATATTGTTCGTCTCCATTAACACCATAGTCAGGAGCCATACAAATTTCACCAGAGTTTTTGTCAATAGAGTACGCTTGCAGAAGGAAACCTGTTCCCAGAGAAAATCCGATGATAGTGGCTTCACCATTTTCATCAGTGATTTCCAGGGCATCACCTCTTACTCCATAAAATGATTTGCTATAGCCTACTGCGGTTTCCATTGTGGATTGCCATCTTGGTAGAACCAGAGCATCTTTGATGGGTTCATTTGGCACAAAACTTTTTCTCGGGTCAAACCTGACAACTTTTGCTGTCAGAATGGCAAATGTATCTTTGATGTTTATTTCACTACCCGAAAAGAATTCTGTATCATTCAAAGCATATGAAACCATTTTCTTGATTAAATTTATTTGCTTCTGAATATTTTCAACCCTGATGTGTTCCTGTGTATCAAAGGGCGTATCCACCAGCTTTCGTGAATCATTGACAGTAACAAAACTGATCGATGGAAAGCCAGCCATAGTTACGATTTCACCATCTGTTCGGATTCTTTCAGGTAGAAAATTAGACCAGCTAACACCCTTTTCAGGGCTTACTCCATTTACAATACTTTGGTCAGGATTGTATCCAAATTTTCTACATTCATTCTTACCTGCTTCAATAAGCTTTTTCGCGAAAGGAGCAAGGAATCTTTGATAATTAAAATTATATGTATTATGCCACAGACCGACCTGGTCTGATTGGCTTGTAAGGTCAAGGCAGAATACAAATTTTGCGTTGATGAGACTTTCCAGTTTATTTTTGAATTGAGGTACTGTTCTTAGATGCTTTGACACAAAATACGAAATTCCCTTCAATGACTCAAAATGTGCGGATGTTGCAAGCAGGACCAGTGTTCTACGGGGCGGGTTACTGGCAAAATAAGAAGCAAGGTCAAGCAACGCCGAAATTCCGCAGGACGATTCAGCACCAGGCGCAATGCTTGGTACCACACTCATTGAGTCATAAAAACTTTCCAGAATAATAATTTCTTTTTTCAGTTCAGGGTCGGTTCCTTCTATTGTTGCAAATATGTTGTACGTAGGTAATCGTGTCCAGGTAACTTTAGCATTAACTGTGACCTGACTGCCTTCGCTGGCAAGTTTGATAATTTCATTGACATATTCTTTTTTTATCAGAAATCTGGGTACGTTCAATGGAACAGAAAGAAATTTTCTTTCACACTCGGTTCTGCTGGTATTGTCTGGTTCAATAAAGATGATTGCTTTTGCTCCAAGGGAGGCAACATCGAGCCACAGGTTTTCAGTATTAAAATCCATCAACACAATATTTCCGTCTATGTCTTTTCCTGATAATGATTTTAATCCGCTTTTATCGCAATAAATAATGGTTCCAGTAATTCCTTCAGGCGGAGTTGTGCAGGTTCTGATGGAATTTGGCCAGAGGGCATGAAGTGGTATGTTTTTATTTTTTGTTGAAAGAAAAGCGTGCTCCTGGATGGGAACAACGACATCAAATTTCTCGATCTGAATGTTTTTTAATCCACAAGAGCGAAATGTGTCTACTATATAATCGGATGCCTTTTTACATGATTCTGTTCCAGCAAGTCTATCAGGTAAAGAAGAAAAGTATCTGATGTGGTTTAGAATCCTGCCTTCCTGAGCTGCAGCAAATACAGAGAATAATAAAACCAGTACTACCGCTTTAATGATTCGCATTTTTGAACTCCTGTAATTTTGCCCATGCCAGGCGACTGCCCGGGTTATTGTTAATCTCTTTTACAAATTCCTGTATTGCTTTTGTATAATATCTTTGCTTTTCAAAAATCAATCCCCTCAAAAGATAAACCTCAGGAAAATACCTATTGAGTCCAATCACCTGTTCTGTGTAATGAAAACTTTTTTCGTAATTTCCTTTATAGAAATTCACCACAGCATGATAGAATAAGAAATTAACACAATCAGGATAATAAGTCAACGCCCTTTTTATCATTTGTTCAGCCCTGTCGTAATTTCCCTCATTGATAAAAATCTCAATCAACCTTTGATAAGAATTGATATCATTATGTTTTTCGATTTCATTCGTCCAGATTGAGATTGCTTTCTGGTGCTGCCCGTTTTTCCAGAGTATAACTGCCCTGTTATATGGCAGCATAAACCAGACAATACTCAGTACCGAGAAGAATATTCCAAAAAAAAGTAAAATATTTTTGATAACGGTTTTATTCATGCTTATCTTTCCTTAGGGATTTGAACCTTTTTATTCTTCTGAAAAGTATCACGGTTACTATGACAAAAGCAACACATACCAGAAAATTTGATACAAAAGATTGGCGTTTGAATGCTATCGGCCATAGCATGATAATGGAAACAATTAACAGGATATCTTCCCATATAGGCGTTTTTTCCATTTTATAATTTTTTGGTGCCGGGAGGGGGACTCGAACCCCCACGCTGTTAAGCATACGCCCCTCAAACGTACGTGTCTGCCAATTCCACCATCCCGGCGTTTTATAAAATTATACACAGAAATTTTTTGTTTGCAAATTTTATCCATGATTACATAGAACGCGATTTGACATGTGCAAAAAAATGCTTAAAATATTTTTTTACCCTTGACACTGAAATTAATCAAGGGTATAATTTATTACAGAAAATTTTGCTCTTTGAAAATTCGGATTTGTGGCCAAGCTAGTAAGGGTGTACGATGGATGCCTTGGCGAAGACTGGCGATGAAGGGCGTGGTAAGCTGCGATAAGCCCCGGTGAGGTGCAAACAACCTTTGATCCGGGGATTCCCGAATGGGGTAACCCATCTACCGTGAGGTAGATATCCTGTCGCAAGACAGGAGGCGAACCGGGGGAAGTGAACCATCTCAGTACCCCGAGGAAAAGAAAAAAATATTTGATTCCCTAAGTAGCGGCGAGCGAAAGGGGAACAGCCCAAACCGAATGATGTTATAGCATAGCCGCGTTCATCATTCGGGGTTGTAGGACCTGACACGGAAGTGGCTATACTTCCAGCATGTCACAACCTTTTGGGTTAGCTGAATGATCTGGAAAGATCAGCCAAAGAAGGTGATAGCCCTGTAAGCGAAAACTCAAAAGGCATGCGTCAGGCACCTGAGTACCACGGAGGAACCGAGCAGCTCTGTGGGAATCCGCCACGACCACGTGGCAAGGCTAAATACACGTCTTCGACCGATAGTGAACCAGTACCGTGAGGGAAAGGTGAAAAGAACCCCGGGAGGGGAGTGAAATAGAACCTGAAATCGTACACCTACAAGCAGTCGGAGTCCGCCAATGTTTTAGTGGCGGATGACGGCGTGCCTATTGAAGAATGAGCCAGCGAGTTACTGGCAGTAGCGAGGTTAATCCATTTATTGGAGGAGCCGTAGCGAAAGCGAGTGGTGCCAATAGCGCCCATTAGTTACTGTCAGTAGACCCGAAGCCAGGTGATCTATCCATGGGCAGGATGAACCCTTCTTAACAGAAGGGGGAGGTCCGAACCGGTGACAGTTGCAAATGTCTCGGATGACCTGTGGATGGGAGTGAAAGGCTAATCAAACCTGGTTATTGCTGGTTCTCCCCGAAATGACTTTAGGGTCAGCCTCGGTTTATAGAATTGCGGAGGTAAAGCACTGACTGGGCAAGGTTTGATTCCATCAGACCAAGTCCTATCAAACTCTGAATTCCGCAATTCGTTCACCGGGAGTGAGACTGTGAGGGCTAAGCTTCATAGTCGAGAGGGACTCAGCCCAGACCATCAGCTAAGGCCCCTAAATCCAGGCTAAGTGTCGAAGGATGTGGGGTTGCACAGACAACCAGGAGGTTGGCTTAGAAGCAGCCATCCTTTAAAGAAAGCGTAACAGCTCACTGGTCGATGTGACCCTGCGCCTAAAATTCAACGGGGCTTAAGCCTGGTGCCGAAGCTATGGTTCAGTCAGTATAACGCTGACTGAAGGTAGGGGAGCATTCCCTGCGGTTGAAGCCGTTTCGTAAGAAACGGTGGACGTAAGGGAAGAGAGAATGCTGGCATGAGTAGCGAAAATTCCGATGAGAATTCGGAACGCCGAAAGTCCAAGGTTTCCTGGGGAAGGTTCGTCCGCCCAGGGTTAGGCGGGAGCTAAGCCGAGGCCGAAAGGCGTAGGTGATGCACAGCCGGTTAATATTCCGGCCCTACCTGATATGCGTTTTCACTGAAGGGGGGACGGAGTGCGATAGAACATCCGGTTTCTGGATATGCCGGTTCAATGTGGGAAGCTGAACCTGTGGCAAACCCATTGGTTCGTAAAGCTGAACACAGAGTACGAGTCTTTTCGCAAGAAAAGGCGAAGTGTTCGAGTTGCACTTCCAAGAAAATCCTCGTAGGGAGTATATCAGGTACCCGTACCGGAAACCGACACAGGTGGACTGGGAGAGTATCCTAAGGCGCGCGAGTGAGCCCTTGCTAAGGAACTCGGCAAAATGACCCCGTACCTTGGGAAGAAGGGGTGCCTGAGTAAAGCCAGATTTAACCATAGTCTGGTTTGAAAAGGCCGCAGTGAAGTGGATGCCACGACTGTTTACCAAAAACAAAGGACTCTGCAAACTCGAAAGAGGATGTATAGGGTCTGACAAGTGCCCGGTGCCGGAAGGTTACGGAGAGGTGTCATCCGCCGCAAGGCGGTGAAGCACTGAACCTAAGCCCCGGTAAACGGCGGCCGTAACTATAACGGTCCTAAGGTAACTCCAGAAAGGAGCTGCCTTTCCCAACAGTAATGCTGGGACTCATACTTGGCTGTATGCGGGAACACCCTAAGAGCTTTGTCTACCAGTCATACAAGTGACGGTAAAAATGACAGAGATTGGGCAATCCGCAGGAAATCCTGTATTTAAGGCAAATACAGGAGATCCTCAGAGGCCATACGCCAGGTATCCATCTCGGAGACAGGAGGAAAGTATGGAATTGTCTCCTGATTGGGTAGTAGGTTTTGTAGATGGAGAGGGATGTTTTCATGTGAGCGTTCAAAGTCATCCTGAGATGACGGCTGGTTATCAGGTCTTGCCTGAATTTGTTGTGGTGCAGCACATACGGGATATTCAGATTCTTTATGCTTTAAAAAAGTTTTTTAAAGGTGGCGTGGTTAGAGTTAATCATGATGAACGATATTGTTATCGGGTGCGAAAGATAGAACAGCTTGAAGAAATTTGTGAATTTTTTATGAGTCACCCTTTGAAGACTAAAAAGAATGTTGATTTCAAAAAATTTCGGAAGATAATCCTCTTGATGAAAGAACAAAAACACCTCAACAAAGAAGGGCTAAAACAAATAATTGACCTGGCCATGCAAATGAATACCACTGAACGTCCTGCTCTAGAAAGAGTTAAAAAAACTCTCGAGAATGGATAAAGATATGGTCCACTCCAGACAGAAATGTCCGGGTAAAGTGAGCGAAATTCCTTGTCGGGTAAGTACCTGAACTTGCCCCTTTCCCAAGCAATTGGGCTTGAAACACCGGCTCATATCGGAGAAGCCCTCCTACCTCGTGAATGTGAGGTGTGGGGTAATTCCGAGGGAACCTCTGGCCCCGAGGCCATTGGACCCGTAACGACTGACCCGAAAGGGGAGGCGCACAGTCCTCCTGTGCGCAACACGCCGGCCCTCACGTTTGTTTGGTTCCTATGGAGTCTTCCTTCTAAGAAGAGGCTTGAGAGAAATTGTTGAGCTTGCGTTTGAAATGAACAAGTCGGGAAAACGCAGGCTGACGAAGGAAGAAATCCTAAGGGAACTTGTGAGGTGAAGGTATAGTCTGCCTCTTGTGGAAACACAGGAAAAAAGG
>JAKPDB010000099.1 GCA_029552985.1 bacterium | reverse complement strand
TTTTAATCTCGGTGATCATGTTACCAATGAGTTCACACCACCACCAATCCTTAAAAAATATGTGATTCCGAGATGGAAGAAAATAAGCCAGTTGATGACTGAAAACAACAGATTTGTCCACAGTCACTGGGACGGAAATTCCAGATTAATTTTACCCTATTTGAAAGAGTCGGGTTTACACGCAGTTGAAGCCCTAACGCCAGAACCAATGTGTGATATGACACTTGAAGAGATAAAGAGAGCAACACAGGGTATGGTTGTTCTTGACCTGATTCCAGCAATTTTTTTTCTTCCTTCATATCCTCTGAAAGAACTTCTGTCTTTTACTGAAAAAGTAATAGAGATGTTCATGCCCCAGCTTATACTTGGTGTTTCAGACGAAATTTCTCCCCCTGGTGAGATAGAAAAAATCGAAGCAATTTCTGAATTCATTGACAAAAAATTTGGGCTACCTGATTAGCTATTGACAATCTGATTATTAGTGATGGTATAGTTATAAGTACTTATAAGTGTGCTGGAAAAAAAATATGACCCTGTATGAGCAGGTAAAAGAGTATTTACTGACAGAGATAAGAAAAAGGGAAGAGGGCGGTATTCTTCCAAGCCAGACATATCTGGTGCAAAAATTTAAGGTGTGTCATCTTACTGTTCGCAGGGCTCTTGAAGACCTTGAAAAGGAAGGTTTGATACTGAAAAGACAGGGTAAAGGCACATTTATAAGAAAAAAATCTGTCTCCTTTTCAATTCATCTTCCTGTCGTTATTCCTGCTGGATGGAAGAAGGATTTTATCAATAGTGTCCCTTTCATGGAAAAATTGATTGATGAAGGTATCAAGAGGCACCTCCATATTCACATCTTTCCCTTCAAGGAGAATTACTATGAAATAATCAGAGCTGTGAATGCTGAACGATTTGATGGTCTTATCTGGTTGATGCCATGGGAAAAAGACCTGTTTGCGATGGAAGAAATACTTAAGAAAAATTGCCACGTGATGGTAATCAATAGAGTTCTTCCTGGCTCAGGATTCAGCTATGTCAGTACAGACCACAGAGCAGGTGCATACAGGGCAACGAGATATCTCCTGGAGAAAGGGCACAGAAAAATTGGATTTGTTGGATATATCAAAGCAGGACATATCATTCAACGATACGATGGTTTTTATCAGGCATACATTGAATCAGGCGAACAACCTTGTAAGCAATGGATTGTTAATGTGTCTTTTGATAAAAAAGAAGAAAACTGGGTCAGGTACCTGAGGAGAGATTTTGCAGGGATGATGATGAAATACAAACCTACTTCCATTTTTGTATCAGGTGTTTCTATCCTTTTAAATGGTGTCCTGCCTGTTTTGAGAGAAAAAAAATTAAGGATACCACATGATATAGAAGTAATTACCTATGACGAGATACCCTGGATCATTGAGGAAAAGGAAGCAATCCACGAAATAATTCAGTCATTTGATAAAATGGGAAAGATTGCGATTGAAAAAATGGAAAATATTATTAAGAAACAGGAAGTCATATCACAGGTTGTAATTCAACCGGATTTTATAATAAAAGAAAACACAGAACTTCTTGCTGTGGGTAGAAGGAATACAGTCGAAATTAAAAAATAACGTAAAGGGGGTGATTGAAAATGAAAAAAGGATTCACATTGATTGAATTGCTTGTGGTAATTGCTATCATCGCGATACTTGCAGCGATGCTGCTACCTGCATTGAGCAAGGCAAGGGAGAAGGCGAGGCAGGGAGTGTGCATGGGCAATCTCAAGCAGATAGGTCTTGCAATATTGAAGGCATTTTCTCACTCCTGATAAACGTTATCGTGTGTGCATGGGCAATCTCAAGCAGATAGGTCTTGCAATTTTCATGTATGCCAGCGATAACAATGGATACCTTGTTCCGTTTTATAGCGGAACCGGGATGAGCGATGTTGGAATTCCCTGGAGCAAAATTTTATTAACCTATATGAGCAATGCAAATCCGAACAATGAAATTGGTGTAACTTTTTTGAAGTGTCCGACATATAAATATGGTAAGCCATATCTTGGTACGATTGAAACTGCTTCTTATGGGGTCAATTATTACAACAATGTGAGGTTCGGTTACTGCCCGTACATGAAAAAAATTGACAGATTACCAAAGACCCTGTGGCTTGTGGCAGATGCAAAGGCAAACTACACTATTTCGCCTATAAACTATCCATCCTACATGAATACAGACCTTGATGGAGATGGTGTAATTGATTCAGGGTCTGCTTTTCTTCCTGCCTGGGCAACAATGGGCCTTTGTTTCAGGCACAATGGATTTGCGAATTTCCTTTTTATTGATGGTTCTGTGAAACCACTGAAGTCAAGCACTGTTTTTACCGATATGAGCATCTGGTAAGAAACAATTATTGAAATACAGGGGGAGCAGGTGAAACCACGATTTCAATGTATGTTTCTTTGTTGTCTGTTTTTATTTTTTTTTCAGATTCAAAGCACTGCAAAAGTTCTCAATCAGATTGATATTGACCAGGACCAACAACAGGAAATTGTTGTTGAAGATCACTACTTCAGGTTTATCATTAGACCATCACTTGGAAAAATTGATTCCTTTGTCATTAAACCATCCGGTACTGAACTATTAAGGGATGGTGAAGGAAGAAAAGAAAGGGGAGCATTACTGGCTGATTACATTGTTCAGCAGGGAAGTTTTGGCGATTTTATGAATCAGCCCTATACCGCAGAAATCCTTGAGAACTCAGATACAAAGGCAGTAGTTCGTCTTACCCGTCGCGGTACCACAGATCTTTTACAGTGGATTACCATAACCAAAACCATTACAGTTTTTTCTGACCAGCCAGAAATAAAAGTTGAATACGAAGTAAAAAATGAACAGTCCTCTATGGAAGATTATTATCTTGGTCTTGGAATACATAATGAGTTTGACAGCAGTAACGAACTTGTTTTTTCCATGCCACTGTGTACAGGTATTTTACACAAGAAAATCACTGTTCTTACGAAAAGTGGAACCGGCGAAATTTTTGAAAATATCGCAAGAGGATGGGTGGCAATTTCTCATGAGAATGGCGGTGGAATCGCCTTTAATTTTGATTATTCAGTCCTCAAAGATTTTTATGAATGGCACAAAATGACTCTGCGTTCACTCGCATTTTCATTCCTTACGAGAAAAATTGAGCCAGGCAAAACCTTCAAAACAGATTTCACAATTTTACCATACACTCGTTTTATTCAGGTTGATGGGGTGGTGAAAAAATATGCATGTTCAATAAGAACAGATGCAATGCCTGAAAAAGAGAAAAAGGTTCCTGTACAGGTTTTTTTGAGTGGAAGCAATAGCCCGGTTGACCTGAAAATGGTTTTGGTCTCACTAGAAGGCAGGGAACAACCAATCAGCAATATCTCTTCAAACAGAAGCACAGACGGTTTGATGGTATTCAGGACAGAATTTGTTCCACAGGAAGAAGACCTTTATGTAATCAAAATAATTGTTCAAGAAGGAAAAGAAATACTTGGCGAGTTTGAAAAGCCCATTAAATTGAAAGACACAGGCAAACAGTATGTACTCAAACCTCTTATATCGAAACAACAGGAAGATAAGCCACAGGTGGCAAGAACAATACCAAAACCTGCCACATCTTCATCTGCCATAAAAACAGATACCATTCAGGATTCACTTCCTGAGGACATCAAACTTTCCACTGCTATTCAGACCCCCCATATTTCCTGGGCAAATCCTTATTATCTTGGTAGGACAAAAGTTTTCTTCATCACGCATACCAGTACAGAGAGAGAAATTATAGAGATGGCACAACGGTGCAGTATAGAGTATTTCCATGTGACCCATGGCAATGTGGGATGGAAAGTGCCGTGGGATATTCAATCTTACTGGACTCCATCTCTGTCAGCGCAGCATCAGAAAAACATTCTCCAACAACAGCCTCTTGATGCTATTTTAATCAGTGCTCCCTGGAATTCCCTTGACCCTGAAGTTCAGAAACTGATTCTGAAAAGGGTTGAAAATGGAACAGGACTTGTCATTATTTCTCCAAGAAAAGAAAATAACATAAGATACGGATATGATTATTCCCTGGCTTTTTCTGACGAAGAAATAAGAAAATTTCCTGAAGGGCTTTCAATTTCTTCTACTAAAAGTTATGGAACATGGAGAAAACTGAAAGAACACTTCATTACCACAGGGATTCCATTTGAAGTGTTAAGATCACCCTATTCTGTTCACAATCTAAACCCTGGCGCAGATGTTCTTGCAGAAGTGGATGACAAACCACTTGTGGTGATAGGCGAATATGGCAGAGGAAGAATTGTTTGCATTAATTATAATGACAGAGCATACCAACACAGGGGTATGGCATATCTTCCTGAGGTTCATCCTTTCAATACTGGCTCTGGCATTGTAGTATTTAATCCAGAGTATCCTTGTTTTCAATGGTGGGAATATGTGTGGAGCATGGTGATTAAGGCAACACTCTGGGCCTCTGGAAGAGAACCAGAACTTTTGATAGGAAAAATTTATTCTGACAGCGATAAAAGAGAAATCATACTGAATCTTGATAATCAGAGAAGTGCAGCAAGGTTCAATTTTGAAATTACTGTAAGAGATGAATTTTCAAGGGTAAAGTTCAACAAGGTTGTTTCACATTACATAGACAGGGGAGAAAGAGGAATTGTAATTCCAGTTAATGAAATTTATGGTGGTGGATTACACTTTGCAGATGTGATTATCAAGACCGGGGATTTTGTTGTTAACTGGGCGACAGCGACGATGTTTTTACCCCAGTATAATCGTATCAAAAGCGCAGAATCCGAGAAAGAGTTTTACCTTCCATCAGAACCAGTTAAATTGAATATCACTCTGGAAAAACCATGGACATCCGATCAGAATTTGAAATTATATGCTCTCTTGTATGATAGTTGCGGATTTCTATGGGAAGAAGTACCAATTTCTATCCAGGAAAACAGCCAGCGTATACGCTGT
>JAKPDB010000075.1 GCA_029552985.1 bacterium | reverse complement strand
CACACCAATAAGAATTAAGGCAATCGGTGTTGGCGGTGGAGGTGGAAAGATTGTTGGAAGAATTGCTTCTTCTTTTCAGAATATCGAAACTGTTGCCATTGATACTGATGTTCAGGCGCTTCAGCATTGTCCTGTTTCATTGAAGGTTCAGATTGGAGAAAAAATTACTCAGGGAATTGGTGGTGCTGGTTCTGATCCAGAAAAAGGGAAGTACGCAGCAAATGAGGACCAGGAAAAAATTAAAGAGGTCCTGAAAAATACTCACATTGTTTTTATTATTGCAGGGCTTGGTGGTGGCACAGGTACAGGCGCATCTCCAGTTGTTGCAAAAATTGCAAGGGACATGGGTGCTCTTGTTATTGCAACAGTCACTCTTCCATTCAAGTGGGAAAAACGGGACAAACAGGCAGAAATAGGAATGAGCAATCTTAAAGCAAATGTCGATACACTCATCACAATCAGCAACGAACGATTGCACGAAATTGTTGAAAGAGATACATCAATCAGAGATGCCTTTGCCAGAGTGGACGAAGTAGTGAGCCGCTCCATATTTGCTGTCGCTGATCTAATTAACAAACCATCCCACATTATGGATCTTGATTTTACTGATATTAAACGGGTGCTTCAGAATGGAGGCAGGGGTATTGTTGGAACTGGTGTTTCAAAGGGAGAAAAAAAGACCGTAAAAGCACTCAAGGCAGCACTCGATGACCCGCTTCTTGGTGAAAAAGGAATTCAGGAAGCAAAAAATATCCTTGTTAGCATCATTGGAAGTCCAGACCTGACACTCCAGGATGTTGTTGAGGCAATGAACCATATCAATGATGTTGCGCATATTCAACAGGTGGCGTTTGGTTTAAGTATTGATGAAAAAATGAATGACGAAGTCAAGGTGACGCTTATTGCCACTGGGATTGAACCAGGAAAGGAACCAAGTACCAGAATTACAGAAAAAACCCGCCAGGAAGAAGGTGTATTCGGAGAAATTGAAAAGGATGTTGAAATTCCACCTTCATGGAGACGACATGCTCAAAACAGGGAAACACAGGGCAAAGACAGCGAAATTTTTGATAAAGAGTACTCAACTGAAGACATGGAAATACCACCAAGCATGAGGAGAAAAAACAATGAAAACAGGAATCTGTAATGAAATTTTTTCATCCTGGACCATTGAAAAAACCATTGAATACGTAGGCAAAATCGGCTATGATGGGCTTGAGATTGCGCCTTTTACTCTGGCCAATTCAGTTGAAGACATTTCAACGCAAAAAAGAAGCGAAATTAGAACACTGGCTGAAAAGCATCGTATTGAAATCATCGGTACACACTGGTTATTGGTGAAACCCGAAGGACTTTCAATTTCTTCGCCCTGTGCTGAATTGAGAAAGAAAACTTCACATTACTTTGAACAACTTGTTCAATTTACATCTGACATTGGCGGAAAAATTATGGTGCTTGGTTCTCCAAAGCAAAGGTCAATAAAGGCTGGTCAAACTAAGCAGGAAGTGATTGAATATTTCAAAGAAGTAATAAGAATGCCACTTGAAATGGCAAAGCAAAAACATATCACAATCTGCCTGGAACCGCTTGCGAAAACAGAAACAAACTTTGTCAATACTGTAACAGAGGCGCTGGAAATCATAAAAGAAGTGAACCATCTCAATCTCAGGTTAATTCTTGATGTAAAAGCCATGTGTGATGAAAACCGGCCATTTTCTGAAATCATTTTTGAAGGCAAAGATTACCTTTCACATTTTCACGCCAATGACAGAAACTTGCTTGGACCTGGCTCTGGAGACATTGACTTTGGCCCAATTATAAAGGCATTAAAAGAGATCTCCTACCAGGGGTTTATTTCAGTAGAGGTTTTTGACTTTTCACCAGGACCAGAACATATCGCAGAGAAAAGTATCCAGTATCTTAAAAAGTTTCTCTGATCATTTCAGTTAATTGAAATATTAATTTCTGGCTTATGCATCAGGGTTTGTTTTACGATACAACCATCAACTGCTTCCATGACACCTTTTTGATGCTCCTTCGGTAAATTGGGGATTGAAATTTTTACATCAATTTTTGAAACTCGATCAGGATTTTTTGCCTTTTCAAAACTTGCATCAATCTGCAGTCCATCAACAGGGATTCTATTTTTTGTACAGTAAAAGAGAGCGTAATACCCCATGCAGGATGCAAGGCTCAAAACCAAAAGTTCTGGAGGCATTGGACCCGCATCTGTTCCCTGCAGATCTGGAGTTAAATCAACAGTAATGCTATGCTGCCTGATTTTTGCTTCAAATTTTACCCTGTTTACAAACTTAACCGTTATTGCTGCCATGATTCTCCTTTGTTTACTGGAAATTATTTTGCTGCGGTGTTAAAATTATACATCAAAAAACAAAAATTGAAAATTTCAAGGAGATGCAAATGATCACAGTTGATGTTTGCATTGACACAGTTTTCCCTGAATTAAAAGACCAGGAAAAAATTGAGAAAGTGAAAGAAATCGGTTATCAATGCGTGGAATTCTGGTTTCACGACAATAAAAATGTGAAAGCAATCGCTCAAGGACTTAAAAATTTTCAGGTCAAACTCAATAATTTGGTCGTAAACTCTCCTGATGGTTCAAGAGGTGGGTCTCTGGTGAAAAAACAGGATAGGGAAATTTACCTTGAAAGACTAAAACATGTAATATCTATTGCAAAAACTCTAAACTGCCACATGGGAATTACCTGTTCAGGTAATTCTGTACCAGATTTATCAAAAAATCAAATGATGGATAGTATCATTGAGACATTGGGCTCAGCGTGTGATATCCTTGAAAAAGAATCCTTCACTCTTGTGCTTGAACCACTCAATACGCTTGTTAATCATAAAGGATATTTTCTTGACTCTGCAAAGGACGCAGCAGAAATTATAAGAAAAATTAATAATCCCCACGTAAAACTTCTTTATGACATCTATCATATGCAGGTTATGGAGGGAAATCTCTGCAGTTTTATTGAGAAAAACATTGATATCATTGGACATTTTCACTCTGCGGGAGTCCCAGGAAGACACGAACTTTTTGAAGGAGAAATCAATTATCCCTTCATTATCAAATTACTTGAAAAACTTCAATACAGGGGATGTTTTGGCCTGGAATACATGCCTGCAATGAAGGACCATACCCTCTCGCTTAAGAAAACCCTTGAATATCTTATGGGTTGATATGAGACGCAAATCAGAGCGCATTGCGTACTGGAAGCAACAGATGGAGCTCGGATATAGATTCATGCACGATATTCTTTCCTATCCTGTACATGAAAACAATGAAAAACTTGTCTCATTACCAGAGATAGTAAAAAAATCCGGTGTGAAGATAAAGTTTTCATCTATCCAGAGAACAAAGGTATCAAAGCCCATATTCAGATTACGAGAAGGACTTGTTGATAATTTTTTACAATCAGCAGAAGAGATGAATAGGCGTGGCTGGATAATGAAGGTTGAGGATGCTTTCAGAACAAGGGATATGCAGAATCCATTGAACAGAACAAGAAAAACATTTGATGCAATTATGAAAATTATTCTGTGGGAGTGTGAAGGAAAAATCCCTGAACCAGAATTTATCTTCAGGCGGTTGACCGTGTTAATTGCAACCATACCAAAGATTGCCACACATATGTCTGGTAGCGCCATTGATATTTCTGTGATTTCTATGAGAAATGGGATTGAAATTGATAGGGGTGCATATTATCTTGAAATGAACGAAAAAACATTTATGGAATCACCATTTGTTTCAAAAAAAGCAAGAGAAAACAGACACATTGTCTCTGAAATCATGCAGAAAAATGGTTTTTATGCCTATCCTTTTGAGTTCTGGCATTATAGTAGTGGAGATGCTTTCGCGCAGTTTTTATCAAAATCCGGTAAACCTGCTGTGTATGGACCAGTGGAGCTAATTGATGATTCAGGTACAGTCAGGCCGATTAAGAATGCCACTCGGGTTCTTGTACAACCAGAGCAATTACTGGAACGACTGAAACAATCTCTGAAAAGGTTACATTAAAACTTATTCCAATCGTAGTTTCACCATTCTTACCCCTGAAACAGGGTAAGCATTCCAGTGCTCAACAAAATTCTGGACATCATAAAACACAAGCATTTCATTCTTGCCTGTCACCACCAGTCCCAGATAGTCACCAGAATCCCAGTATCTGATGCACTTGTTGGTGTCTCCCCTGATTCTTAAATTTTCAGGAACTCCCATAATCCTTTGTGTTTCAAGTTCCCATGCTTGAAGGTCAAAATGTCCCTGCCATTGTGTTGCTGTTCCAGAAGGGTCAAAAATAATGTGTTTACCAGGTCTTCCATACACAAGTACAAGAGTTCCATCATCAAGCATTCTGCAAACTGGCCAGACCATACGTGGCTGAATATTGGAGTCAATAAGTTTCAATTGAACTGGCTTTTCCCATGTGAGCCCTCTATCGTGAGAATAGGTATGATATAGATAATTCCCTGTGCGGATGACAGTATAGAGTCGCTTATCTTTCAACTGCAGGCATGTTGCTTCGTCATACCCTTCTGGAAGATTTGGGTCATATGCAACAACAGATTTTTCTGTCCATGTTTTCCCTCTGTCCTTTGATTCAAAACATCCAAGGGCATATTTCCAGCAATCAGGGTCCTTTTTTGGATACCAGTATCCAAGACCAATCAAACTTTCATCTTCAAGTTCAATGATACAGGTAAAATAAGCGCCGCCAAGAAAGACATCAGATGCGCGCGCTTGTTTCTTACCTGTTGCAAAATTAAAAAGATCCCACCAGGGATAGGTGGGATATGCACCGTGCCTTTGATAAGTTTCCAGATTAACTGGTCTAAAAGATGGAGCATAAATTTTTACAAAATCCTTTTTGACAGTATCATTAGGTTTCCCTGGATCACTCCAGGCACCATAAGTCAGATAGGCGTCTTTTTCTTCTGCATACTGGACTGCATAGGTATCCATTTCAAATAATGTGCCGTCTTTAAAACTGTGAGCAGTGCAAACCCGTGGAACATTTGCAACAGGATTTTCCCATGTTTTGCCATAGTCAGTTGACCTCAATCTGAAAAAAGGAGAAAAATGCGCATCATATCCGCACTCAATATACATTAGCAAACTTCCATCAGTGTGCTTGAAAACAAATGGAAACCATCGTGTATCATACCTGACACTGTGAATGGTTACAGGCCTTTCTGCAACAAATTTCATATTCCCTCCGTGTTTTGTTATTGTACCAGAAATTTGTTAATTGTCCTATTTTTTCTCCTTCCTTTAATGTGAGGCAGTATACTTTGCTTCTTTATTAGGAGCAATGTTGATAGCAAAAATGGGGCTAACTGCTTTAAGCAGACAGGATATGCCTGGAGAGGAAAGAAAAGATTTGTATCTTTATGTGGATGAGTTGCAGAGTTTTACTACCAGTTCTTTTATTGATATTCTTTCTGAAGCCAGAAAGAACCGGTTGAATCTTATCCTGACAAGTCAGTATTTAGGACAGATAGATGAGAAGGTAATGAAGGCAATTTCAGGTAATGTTGGGACGCTTATCTGTTTCAGGGTAGGAGTGGAAGATGCGAAAATCCTCAAAGACGAGTTCTACCCGGTGTTTGATGTGGAAAACCTTGTCAATTTGCCGTCTTACACCATCTACCTGAAAATAATGCTGGACGCAAAGACATCAAAGCCGTTCAGTGCAGATACTTTGCCACCGAAAGTTAACCAACTAAAAACTTAAATATCTGAAAAATCTATTTTCTAAAAAGAAATTTTTTATATTCCGGTTTCTTTCTGAATACCTTTTCACTAAGTTCTTTGCTTGCCGGATTTATTTCACTAACCCCAAAATTACTAACCCCAAAATTTAAGTCTCTACTCGCCATATACATTTCATTAGCCAGGGAATATAAATCAGGGTTTGCCAAGTATGTCCGAGCTAAATCATCAAATCCATTAATTGTATCATAATTAACAACATCAACATCTATCGATTCTGCGAGATGATAATTAAACAACCAACCTTGAATTCCAGAAGGCAGTTGAAGTTTTGTAATATCCCATGAAGTTGAAGAAGGATTTACCCAAATAGTCCAATCCGTCCAGCTATTACCATCGGTAAATCTCAAACCTATTTCTATTGCATCTTTTTGAGCAGTACCTCCAATAACCCAGTTAACATAACGGCCATCGAATGTTAAATTATCAACTGAAATATCAGGCATATTTATTGAGAGCGAACTTGGAATAGAAGAATATTTCTTCCATTGATACAGTACTGTATCGTAATTTGTGCCCCAGACTCCAGCTTCAGAAAAAATATAATCAATGTCTGGTGGGAATTGGTTTGCAACCTTAAATGAACCGTTAACAACAGGAGTAAGATAATAATAAGATATCCTATTATAAACACTCTTTCTCCCAAAGCCCAAACTTACCCAATTGAGAGGTTTGTTTGAGGAAAAATTAATATCTACGGGCGTTTTATCCAAATTTACTGTGTAGGTGCCGCTATCTACTAAAGTTTGGTCTAATAAATACCCGTATTTAACAAACTCTCCGAAAGGAGAAAACCCCACAGCCGCTATGCTTATTTTCCCATCCGGTTGAATCTCATTAGAATGGACATCCATCGTGGCAGTCTGACCCGCGGGAGAGGAATATCCGCAGATGGAGTATCCGGACCCTGTTATTAACAGTAATGTTGAATGGCAATTTAGGAATCCATAGGTGACGTAGTCAAATCCTGAACCGGCCGTATTCACATTGATAGATGCTATCTTGTTGAAGGTATAAACCTGAATTGTATTAGTTTGATTTTTTAAGTAAGGAATGTCAATAAAACTCTGGATGTCATAATTAGTGGCTGTTCCGTCTGAATGTTCTATCCAAGCGACAGTAAGGGTTACACGATCTTGGTTAATAGTTCCAAAGTCAGCCGTTCCATCGTTGCCCGTGGTTTTATATTCTTTGATTGTGCCGTCTTGATTGTGTAGAATCACATATGCACCGGAAACAGGACTGTTGCTGTGGTCAATAATTTTGACTTGAAAACCACTTTGAGTGGGTAATAAAATCCCTTTAATTTTTTCAAAGACAGTAGTATCATCGGAATTCTTACCGGTTTGAATTTGAGAATGGTCATAATCTTCAAAAGGAACAGATTCATTTATGTACGGCTTGCTCACGTAAGAAGACGAAGCAGGATCATAATCCCTAAATAAAGAACTGCATTCCGGAACTATACCATCATTAGTGTATCCATAGGCATTCAATATGTTATTAATGCGATCATAAAGCCCATGCGAATTAAAAATATTAGAAGTAAATTTACCTGCGATAGGAAAATACATGCTATAAATTGGAACGGGTTCTCTGCTAATTTTATTAACCCATGGCGAAAGGTCTGGCGAAGGGATCGAAGAATTTCTATCAAATCCATCCCATGCCAACTCCTTAAATCCGTCAGATGAAAGCCCCACCCAACCCATAAATTCTGCCACATGACTTACAATTTGGGCTATCTCAGTTTGGACAATAGGAGAGCCATGAAATGGTGTAGATAGGGTAATTAATTTTTTAATTTTATTCCCTGACGAAGAGTAATTGTATAAGTCAGGGTGATTACACAAAAGGGTGTGCCCCACCAACCCTCCCATTGAGTGGCCAATTAATACAATTTCTTTATTGGTAAATACAGCGTTAATAGCCCTATACAAATTTTCCGCAGATATATTAACATCTTCATCTGTATCATATCTGTAAGTAAAAAGGTCAAATGTTTCTGAAAGTTGGGTATCATGATAAAAAAACTTTGCAAAATTCTCCCACCCAAAATATTGTGGTTTTAAAATATCCTGAACTTTGATTAGTCCCATTCCTTCATAAACATTATATTCATCTTCTGAAAGTAAATAACTAGCAGCTGTTAAGCCTTGCCAACCATGAATCAGAATAATAATTTTTTTATTTCCTGTATAAGGTTTTGCATTTCCTTTTTCGTCCCAATAAGAATTAATTTTCATATTATTTTCAAAAGAGAAAAGCGCAGATTGAATATGTGAAGCATTTTTTACAATTTCTCCTGTAATTTCTCCTGTTATTCTTATTGCTATTTCAGTAGAACCGGTCGATTCACCGGACATTCTCAGTGGGTCTATTGCGGACAATGGAATTATAAGTTCAGCATCTCCTTGGGGAGAAATCAAAGATTGTCCTCTTAGTCCATTAGTTCCACAAATTATTACAGAATCTATAATTCTACATTCCTGAGTAGAATTTTGAATTGCTGTTTCGGGGAGTATTAATTTGAGATATGGTTCTTGTTCCTGATTTTGTTTTTGAATCTTATTTGAAAATTGCTTATTGTTTTGGACAAAATAGGAAGATATATTTTCTGTGGGAATATTTATTTTGTAAATATATGAAAGAGATGTTTCCCCTTGTGTATTCATTAAGTCTGAAGGATAGGATGAAAATGTAATTTGGCTTGTACTGGAAAGAAAATTTGGGTCAAAGGTAACGGAAGCTCCGTTTTGAAGAGATAAGGCTCCTCCGGTTATGCCTATGGTTTGAGTCTGTGATTCATAAGGCAAATGACCTACAAAATTTATACCTGAAACATTGGCATCAGAAATTGTAATGAATTTTTGTATAGGATTAAAAGAATAACCTCCGGGAATAGAAACAACAGCGACCTTATACTCCCCGTCATTTAACCCTCCAAATAAGTAATTTCCCGAAGAATCTGTAATAGTAGAATATAGAGTTGTGTCTGTGCCAGAAGCGTCGGATAAAATTACTTCCATATTGGACAAGCCGGCATTATCAGAAGCAGAAATAACTTTTCCTGAAATCGTATATCCCAAAAAATAGCTTCCGCCACCACCTCCACCATCACAACCAATACCAAAAGCAAGAACTAATCCTGCCAATCCTAAAACTATCCAATTCACCAACTTATTCTTTAACCGCATTTGGCCCTTCTTTTTGTTTTTTAAAGTTTCAAATGAGTTTTCTTTAAAAGATAAAATTCAATGACACCTAAGATTAAAATAATACCAATCAAAAGGATTGCTTTTATACCATTCATGCTTTTTCTGTCTTCCCAGCATGTTATCCTTGCAGAAATTGTTATATTAATCATCAGATATAAAAGAAGAATTCCCAAGATAGAAGTAAAAGCAATGATCTGATGCGCAATGAGGTTGCCAATAAGAACAAAATAGACTACCAATTCAAGCAAAAGCAACAGACCCAGATATTCAATCAACTGTTTTATTCCTGTTTCCTCTTCTGATTCTGCAAAAAGAGACCAGTTGAACACCGGAAAAAGAAAAAGACTGATTGAAGAACCACCTAACAGTCCAAGGAATAATCTTGGATAATTTGAAAAAGACCAAAGTTTAAAATAAGAACCAAGAGAGTCAATAAATAAGAATTCCCAAAAGTGAAGCACTAAAGATAGAAATTTTCGGGCTTGGAATTTCTCTTATCTTTGTTTGCCATAGGATAAATTGATAAAGAACCCCAGTAAAAAAGCCAAGATAAATTCCTGTGCAACGAGAACACAATGGGAGATATTTCCCGGCCATCTGGATTGTTCTTTCCGGCGCTTGATGACAGACCAAAGAACCTATGTATTCTAAGTTCATTTCCATTTATTGCCTCAATGTTTTTAGTTCTTCTTCAATTGCCTTGAAAAATACCTCATAAAATTTCTTGTCTTCAATGGTTCCTTCTTTTGTGGCTTGGGTAACTTGAGTGCTCCCAGGTAAAGGAATAATCAAAAGGGTTTTTCTGGTGGCATAAATGGTTTTGGTTGTCTGAACAGCGTTAAGATATACCTGCGTCTTGTTGTTTTCCATTGATTCAAGATTTGCCTGAATTAACAGGTCTACAGATAAATTCCCTTTGTCAAAATGTTTTATCGCTTCTATTTTGTTTAATTGGGTATCTTCTTTTAAGAGTGTAAAATTGTTCTTTAGAAAAATCCGTTTTAACGCTAAAAAGCAAAATTGAGGGGGCGCGTCATAAGTTCTCGCATTAATGTTTGGTTTTGTTTCCAAGGCCTCCTTGGTTGGAGAAAAAGTGGCACAGCCTGTAAGAACCCATGCTAACACAAAGACCATAAATGCACTTGTTAGTCTTTTACCAGTTATGGATCCTCGCGCTTTTGTTTGTAAATATTTACTGAAACCCATTGTTTCAATTTTACCTTTTTACTTTTCAATTTTCAAATTTTCTTTTTTTATTATACCACAACCTAATTATTCCCCCCAGAAATTTTGTCAACCTAATTATTCCCCCCAGAAATTTTGTCAAGAGATGTAAAAACCATTTATACACAAGGGATTTCAGATTTCTTAAAAAAACTTGACAAAAATTTGTTATATGTTAAGGCGAGTATCCTAAATAACCAGTATGTAATAAGAGGAAGAAAATATGGAAGAGAGAAAATTAAAAAAAGAGAAAGAGAAAGTAGTAAAAGATATACTGCTGCCCATTAAGGGAAATGGAAAATAAGGTAGAATAGAGTGGTCTGAAAGGGGATCCAGAAACAAAGCGGAGGAAATGGGAAAGCGAGCAGAAGTTTGAGATAGTACTTGAAGGGATAAAGAGTGGGAAAATCAGTGAGATTTGTAATCGGTATCAAATTTCGCAGTCCGTGTATTACCGATGGCGAGATGAGTTTTTTGAAAAAGGGCAAAAGGAGTTTGAAATGAACGACAGGGAACACCAGGCTTAAGACTATTATTGGAGATTTTACGACCGAGTTAAAAAGCCAGTACGAATGAAGAGACAGAAGGCAAAAGCGATAGAACGAGACAACAGGGAGTTGTTGGAGCAGATAAAACAGTTGAAAGGGGAACATCCATTGTGGGGATACAGAAGAGTATGGGCGTATATGAAATACCGGCAGGGATATCAAGTAAACAAGAAGCGGGTATATCGTCTTATGAAAGAAAACGCCTT
>JAKPDB010000058.1 GCA_029552985.1 bacterium | reverse complement strand
AAGGAGGTGAGGCAGATGGAGAAAACAAAATTGTATTTGTTGGAAGAAAATAAACGCAGATGCATCTGGGCAAATACTCTTAATCATCGTATTTATGGCAGGCACTTTAATTATCAATTTTTGAATTGTCTTTTTGTTGATGGAAGTGTAAGGGCCCTGAATTATCAAGACTTTGTAAAAGAGAATGTGTTTAATCCTTGATATTCTGTCAGGGATAAATGTTTGTTTTTTTGCCTGCGCAAGCAGGTCCCTTTGGTACATTGATTTGACATTGAACACCAGAAATTGTAAATTAATCCTGCCTTTTTTAAGATTTGTAACCGCCTATGGCATTGATAACATATGAAGGAGCCACTTTAATGTCTGTCAAGAAAGGTATCATTCCACCTTTCAAAACAAAAAATTCAAAAAGACAGGAGTGAAGGAAAATGAAAAAGAAATTGAAAATTGGTGTGATTGGTGCTGGCGGAAGAGGCCGACTTGCCTGGCTTGCTCACAAACCTGAAGAAGGTTTTGAACTTGTTGCAGGAGTTGATACACGAAAGGAGGTATTGAAGGAATTCAAGGAAAAATTTTCTGAAGCATTTGTCAGCACTGATTACAGGGAACTACTTGAAATCAAGGAAATCGACGCTGTTTTTATCACGACCCCTGATTACCTTCACCAGGAGCACGCACTTGTAGCGATTGAAGCGGGAAAAGCCATCTATCTTGAAAAACCCATGACCATCACAATTGAAGGATGCGATGAGGTTTTGAAAAAGGCAAAAGAGAAAAATGTGAAAATTTATGTCGGTCATAATATGCGGCATATGGCTTTGATTTTGAAGATGAAGCAACTGATTGATTCAGGTATCATTGGAGAGGTGAAAGTTGGCTGGTGCAGACACTTTGTTGGTTATGGAGGAGACGCATATTTCAAGGACTGGCACGCTGAAAGGTCAAAAAGTACAGGGCTACTGCTTCAGAAAGCAGCTCATGATATAGATGTGTTACACTGGCTCTGCAAAGGATACACCAAAAGGGTGACAGCATTTGGCGGACTGACGCTATATGACAAAATTAAAGATAGGCACAGTCCTGAAGTAAGAGGCGATGCAACATTTAGAATTGAAAACTGGCCTCCACTGACACAAACCCAGCTTAATCCAGTAATAGATGTTGAAGATGTGAGCATGATGTTGATGGAACTTGGCAATGGCGTTTTCTGTTCCTATCAGCAGTGTCATTATACCCCTGATGCCTGGAGAAACTATACGATTATCGGCACACATGGAAGAATAGAAAATTTTGGAGATTCCCCTGGAAATTCAGTGGTTAAGGTCTGGTATCAGAGGACAGGGTACAATCATTATGGAGATATCCAGTATTACATTCCACCAGTATCAGGAAGTCATGGTGGTTCAGACCCATCCATTGTTAATGAATTTTTATACTTTGTCAGGGACGATAAACCTGTAAGAATTTCACCTGTTGAAGCAAGGAATAGTGTTGCATCTGGATATATGGCGACAATGTCACTGAGAAATGGTGGAAAACCAATGGATATCCCTCCAGTACCTCAGGACATCATTGACTATTATAATCAGTTTCTGGTGAAAAAATCATTCTGATGTGTGACAATTTGTCTGAATTGAGCATTTGTCATATAATTATTTGTCGTTTATTCTTTGAAAACAAAGAATTGTTCCTTTGCAAAAGGAAGATGCAGGAGAGAGATAAATCCATCCCGAAATTCCTTTTATAAAGGAAGGCGTCCTGAATTTGGTGGAGGATTTCCCAAATCTCCCCCAGCCCCTCTTTTACAAAGAGGGGAGGCATTGGAGTGACTTTGTAAAAGGGGGATTTCATTCTCCCTTTATAAAAGGGAGACGCGAGAGGGATTTATCAAAATTCACCCCGGTCTTCTTTTTATAACCAAAGAAAATCAACATTTAAGGTTTGTTTCCATTTTTTAGAAAGGGGGCATGATGGAAAAAGGATACAGATTTTCATTCGGTCCATGGAACATTCATACTGGAGCAGACCCATTTGGACCACCTGTAAGAGAAGAGTTTTCTTTTGATGAGAAACTTGATATTGCAGTAAAACTTAAGTTCGACGCAATCCAGTTTCATGATGATGACATTGTTGATGTCAATCTTCCAGCATCAGACATTGAAAAAAAGGTAAAAGAGATTAAGAAAAAACTTGATGATAGAAATCTTGCAGCAGA
>JAKPDB010000023.1 GCA_029552985.1 bacterium | reverse complement strand
AAAATCTTATTACCTCCCCTCTTGCAACTCTACGAGCTATTTCTTCTCTATCTTCTCTTGTCAAGTTTCGAGGGTCGGATTTTATAATTATTCCAGGTGCAGGATTTGTTGCATTTTCTTTCGGTCTATTGCCTTTTGCTTTGATGTTTTCAACTACATTGTTTTGAGCCTGTTTTGCAGTACCGGCTATGATTTCATCCATATGACACACCTGGTACGCAGCCTCTACAGATACACCGGCTCTCAATAAAGAGACAAAGTTTTCGTTCTGTAATTCTGTTCTCAAGTCAAAGTTCGGATATTTTGCCTTCATTGTTTCAGCTTCTTGCTGCCATTTAAGTACCTGAGCATTTATTTTTTGTTCTGCTTCTAATGTCTCTTGTCTCTTTTTAAGCATCTTATTTTCTTGTCTGAGTTTCATAATCTGTTCGTACTGCTCTACGGTCATTCCTTCTGCATCTGCAAGTTCCTGTAAGCTATCCTGTCTCAATCTGTTTGCTATTACATTCACGTCATCAGTTCCGTATTTCTCGGCTAAAACATCAATAATTGGATTCATGGCAGCAATTTGATTTTCCAATGTTTTCATATCCCTGAACCGCTTGTTGATAATGTTTTGTATTTCCTGGTCAAAAAATTGTTTAAATTCTCCTCTTCTTAACATCTCATACTCTGCCTTAAGCTGTTCAGGTGTTTTTTGAGGTTGTGCATTGGCGTCCTGCACATTGTTGTCATGCTGCTGAGCAGGATTTCTATCTTGGTCCTGCTTTCCATACAAGACAACAGGTTTCTTATCATCGCCCTTTTTCTTTGTGCCAAGCGCCGTACCTTGGCCAGGTAATTGTATTCCGGCTTGAGCTTCACCTGTACTACCAGAACTATCGCCAGCTCCAGCATCTCCGCCGCCGGCATCATCAAACAATCTTAAATTTACAGGTAAAAGCTTTATCAATTTATCAAATAACATAATTTCACCCCTTCGCACTTTAATGGTTAGCGACACCATCTAATATTCCTAATATTCGACCTTTTTGGATGTCGTCTCCTTCAATTTCATAATAACACAGATTTTTCATCTACTTTCCTCGGTCATTGTAGCATCACTAAGGATGTCAACTTTAACATGGTCCGGATAAGTAAGCTGTAATTGCTTCAAACCTATACAAATTGTAGAAAAAACAGTATTTGCAATTGCATGGACATCTTTTGTTGCAGCATCTATACCTATGAACATTTTGCCATTGTTAATTTCATTTTTGACTTTCAAACCTTTTACATTCTCAAGAGTGCCTAAAAGCGCATAAGATAAGGCTGAGACTCCAGCACACACAATATCATTCCCTTTGTTAAATTCAGCATGACCTTCGCTGTGAAATTCGTAAAAATTGTTTCCAAAACAAACAAAAGTAATATTAATCATTTTACATTCCACCTGCCATCTGTTTAATTTGTTCAGGATTTACTCCAAGATTTCTGCCTGTCAATGACTGAATAATAGCTGCCATTTTGTCCATCGTTTGTTTCATCTGCATCATCTGATTGTGCAAGCTGCCATTTTCTGCTATTCTCTTTATGATTTGTTCTTTTCCTTCGAAATGCATCATTTCAAGCGCAATAAGAGCTTGTGGTGCTAACTGCGGATTGAAAAAGCCTGCAGAGTAAAGTTCCTTTGCAAGCTCATTTTGTATTGCTTGAGAGTAAGGATTCGCTTTTTGAGCCTTGATTTTCACATCAAAAACAGGCTTTCGATATTTTGGCTCTTCTCCAGGATATGAAGGCATCAACTGTTGCTCTTTCAGCTTAGCATTGCTATATGCGATGAAACGCAATGCTCCATCATGACCTTCAATGCGGAATTTTCTTTCAACATCGTAGAATTGCCTGATAAGTTCAATACATTTTTCGATGATTTTCCTATAGGTTCTATATGATGCTTTAATCATGTCTCTTGATAACTTATTCCCTGCTTCCTGCAGCGCAATAATTGCACTTGCTGCAGTAACACCACCTGTAACACCGCCTTGAGAGAAATCCCTGTTGCCTGAAATCTCTTTCATTTCCTCAATTTTTTCTTTCCGGTGCTGAATAATATATGGATGTAAAGGATTGACTTGGAACTCTCTGATACTATCCTGGTTAACCGAGCCTTCCACGTGGATAAGGTCTTTGCTCCAATCGGCAAATTCCTTTTCATTTATGCCGCCATTGTCTCTTATGAAAAATCTCTTTTTCCCTGCCATCAAAGCATTTTTTGATATGATTTGGTCCAGCTTGTCGATATACATCTGCGGATTTCTGACTATATCTACATACCCAAAACCATAGCAAGTACCCTCTTCCGGGAAAAGCACGTCCACATCAAACGGATACATGCCATGGTCATATAATCCAGTTTGAGACAGCTGCTCGTCATCTTCTGTGCTTTCCAGTACAATCTCATCAACAAATTTTGTGAGATGAAGTATCGACTTTCCATCAATGTTTTTGCGGTAGTACCAATCTACAACTAGACATTTGTTCGCTGTATCAATAGTGTCATCATAGATGTACTGCTTCACGTCAATGACCTTGTTTCCTTGTAGGCTCCCTTTCAGAAATGGATACTGCTGCTC
>JAKPDB010000007.1 GCA_029552985.1 bacterium | reverse complement strand
CAAAGGCATTTCTAATTTTGATTGCCATACTCATACCAGCAAGTTTTGTATTACTTCCTTTAATTGGTGTTGAGATGATTACAAAAACAGATGAAGGTATGTATCAGGTATCAATACGACTTGCTCCGGGCACAAACATTGTAAAAACAGAAAGCACTGTTAAACAGATAGAAAACAAAATCATATCATATCCTGAGACAGAACAGGTCTTTTCAACGATTGGTAAAATTGTGGGTGGTGCGATATCAATTGGTGCAGAAGGTCCAGAATACGCCCAGATTCAGGTAAAGCTGAAAGAAAAAAGAAAGAAAAGTACATCTGAAATTATTGAAGAAATCAAACCATTTCTTGCTACAATCCCCGGGACAATTACAGTGTCACAATATACATCAATGTCACGGGGAGGAAGCCCCTTACAACTGTATGTGACTGGCTCTGACGAGCATACAGTTACAAAAACATCAGAACGAGTATTTCAATTAATTAAAGAAGTCCCTGGTGTCTCTACAATCGATACATCATATCATCCAGGAAAACCTGAAATAAACTTTGTCGTCAAAAGAGACCAGCTTGCAGAAAATAATCTCAGTTCAAGTCAGGTTGCAATGATATGCAGATCTGCCCTTGAAGGAATTGTTCCAACTAAGTTCAGACATGAAGAAAACGAGTATGATATCAGGGTAACAATTCCTGAAGAAATGAAAAAAGATCACCAAATTCTTGAAAACTTACCAGTTGTCAACTCTATGCAAAATATGTTTGTTCTGAAACAGGTCGCAGAAATAAAAGAGACCACTGGTCCAACAATGAAAGAAAGGTATAATAGAAGACCAAGTGTAACAATCCAGGGAGATGTAAGTAAACCGCTGGGAACAGTGTTATCTTCCATAAAAAGCAAAATCAAAAATGAAAATCTGCCTCCAGAAGTAAAAATCGTAATTGGCGGAGAGGGCGAAAGAATGGCTGAAGCATTTAAGGACCTGTTTCTTGCACTTTTGCTTTCAATACTTCTTGTTTATCTCGTAATGGCTGCTCAGTTTGAAAGCTGGATAGAACCATTTATCATTATGGGAACCCTGCCACTTTCAATCATAGGCATTCTCACTGGACTGTTTCTGACTGGAAAAACCATAAATATCTTCAGTTTAATGGGAGTGATTGTTCTGGTTGGGATTGTTGTAAGCAATGGTATTCTGATTATTAACTTTGCAAAAAATATGATTTTAAGTGGCAGGGACCCAGAGGAATCAGTCATAGAAGCAAGTGCATCAAGATTGCGACCAATTTTAATGACAACACTTTCAATGGTGGGTGGGATGCTTCCCCTTGCACTGGCTGTAGGAAAGGGTTCAGTATTAAAAGCGCCAATGGCAGTAAGTGTGATTAGCGGACTATTAAGTTCAACACTCCTGACTCTTTTTGTTATACCGCTTGTATACCTGTTTTATGTGAAAAAGACACATAAAAAATAGAGCCCACGGGGAGATTTGAACTCCCGACCCGTCGCTTACGAAGCGACTGCTCTACCACTGAGCTACGAGGGCTTT
>JAKPDB010000165.1 GCA_029552985.1 bacterium | reverse complement strand
AGAATGCCCCTAATTTGCCCTACAATTAACGATATTAACCCGATACGACTCCCTTATCGTGCAAGGATAAAAAAATTGATTGTAGGTCAAATTTGAAGGGCAGGTGAAGGGGAAATAAAAAAAGGGGCAAGGTTAGCCCTTACCCCTTGGATTGAATGGCTTATGTTATGCGCAGGTGATTATCAGGAGTGCCAGTGCCCAGATTAGGATTCCGCCGAGGATTTCCGCCCATATTTTTTGGCGGACTTCCTTTTTCCACCGGCGCTCCATTTCTTTTCTTGTCAGGTATCCCCTTGCCCGTTTCTCACGGACTCTAATTTCGTTTTCGTCAACGTCGGTGACGTATATTCCCGTAACGGTTTTAACTATGTTGGTCTTCATAAATTTCTACCTCCACGTCGAAATTCATTTGTTCAAGTTTTCGTTGCCATACGCTCAACATTTCAGACAGTTTCTCTTTGTCTTTTACTTCTTCTTGCATGCGTCCAATTTGAAGCCACTGTCCAGAATAAAGTTTCTTTCTTGTTCCAGTGTCAACTTCAGTATCGCACTTCCGCAATACTTCGCCGGTTTTGGAGATGCGATAGTGACAATGTATTACTTGCAAGAATGGTACGCTGTCATCAATTTCATTTCTATTGCACTTTGTAGCGTAGATGTAAGCAAGTGTTGAAGCTTTTTTCATATCTGCCCTCCTTATTTCATGTAGTATTTTAACTTCTTATATTCATGGTGTGCGTTTTTGTACATGAACTTAAGTTTCTTTTTCATGATTCACGTCTCCTTTCTGATATTTTTATTTTGTTTTAAGTGTACTGCGACTCATTTGTCGAGACACTTTTGATACCGCAAAGTTGTAGAGGTCTCATGCTGTCTTCCGTTTTCTCGTAGTAGAGCGCTTCATAGCGGAGCTGGTATTTCTATTTCAGCAGATGTTGCGCGAGACGCTTCAATAGCATTCTTGCTTTCTATGTCGTCTTGCAAGTCGTTTTGCCACCAGCATACTTCCCACGTAGTTTGATTCTTTCTGACAGAGATGCCTTGCGACTTTAGGACGTCTTTCTGTGCTGACCAAATTTTCCAGAACCGTTCGGTCGGGCTTGCTGTGCGCAAAATTGCAAAACCGCGATTTGTTTTAAGCCGTCGAGGCGAGCTCCACCGCAGCAACGATTCAATTTTGATGTCGACTGTTATTCTCGACATTCGTGCACAAACGATTTTTTTTACTTCAGCGTACATGTTTGTTTACCTCCTTCCCTTTTTTGTCTTTCGTTGCTCACAGCGTATCACGACTTTCAAAACTAGTCAAGCAAAAAATTGTTGAAAGTAAAAAAAAGTGATGAGAGATGAAGACGTTTATTGTATATATATATATTACGTTATTACGTGATCGCCACTTTCACGTGCAAAAACGGATAACGTTCCACGCGAACACATTTAACACAGTAAACTATTGAAATCATTGAACTTTTTAGAAAGCATACACGCGAACACGCGAACACGCGATACCGCGTTCACGTGCAACGCGATATTGTGTTCACGTATCACGCGATATTGTGTTCACGTGCAACGCGTTCACAATGACAAAAAAAGATGAAATGTGAAAACTGCACTTGCTTTTGTCTTCGTTTGTTTTTGGATTGTCGGCCGCTCGGAGTGTGCGCTAATCAACGATTGTAGAAAGCTGGAAATTAGCGCTGGGTCGAACGCGGAAGGGAAAGCAAGACTAATTCAGTGTTTGTTGGTGATTTAGGGGTTGAACGTTAACGTTGATGAGACCGGTTACGTTCACAATGCTGCAGTTCAAGTCCCTGCGGGAGGGGAGAGGGAAGAGGGAATTGGAGAGCATGGTAACTACTGTTGTTTTTAATAAGTGCTACAGTACAAATCCCTACGACGGTGGAGCTGGAAGGCTTTATTTATAGCTTTATAGTAAGCTGTAAAGCTTTCTTTATTATGTATCTTTGTTTTTTTCATAAACACCTGCGCAGAGTCGGCGCAGATGTTTTTTGAAACTAACAGCAATTCCAGTGAAAACAGCAGTTCTGATTTCATCTCTACGTTTCGAAAAACGAACAAAAGCGCCAGGAGAAGTCGAATAATATAACTTCCCATAATTGTCCGCAAAGACATAGAACTTTTGTGTTTTCATTTTTTCCCTCCTTTTAAAATAGTGGAGCAAGTATGCCATACCCGCCCCAGACGTTTCAAAAAACGAACAAAAGCATCAA
>JAKPDB010000161.1 GCA_029552985.1 bacterium | reverse complement strand
AATGTCATCCGCACATGGTTTTTCGTAAAAAACATTGATACAGATTACATGGAATTCGCAAAAGATAGAAAAGAGTTTTTTGAAAAAAATGGTCTTACTCCAGCAACGCATTTTATCGCCAGTACTGGAGTTGAAGGGTCTGGAACAAACATCAAAGCCAGAATTTTATTGGATGCCTATTCCATTGCAGGCATCAAGCCCGACCAGATACAATTTCTTTCAGATTCCAGGTATCTCAGCCCCACATACATTTATGGAGTAACATTTGAAAGAGGTGTAGTTATCAATTACAGAGACAGAAAACATATTATGATTTCAGGCACTGCCAGTATTAACAAAAAAGGTGACATCGTTTATCCGGGAAATGTAGTAAAGCAATTACACCGAACACTGAAAAACATAGAAGTGTTGTTGAAAAATGCACATGCGGGATTCAATGATGTATGCGTGTTTATTGTATATGTTAGAGATGCGTCGGATGTAAAGATCATTTATAATGAAATGAGAAAAAACTTTTGTAACGTACCGATACAGTTTGTTGTTGCTTCAGTGTGCAGACCAGGATGGCTGGTGGAAATTGAATGTCAGGCAATATGTGATGCTGTAAATCCTGATTTCCCTGATTTTTGAATCACTTACGTCAGCATATCGGTCCAGGACTGCTTCGGTCTTTTCACAACAAGAACCGGGCATGGTGCTTCAGCAAGTATCATCTCGCCAACAGTAATTCTTCCACCTTCGCAAATCACAGGGCTTCCACCAATAACAAGTAAATGTGCTTGTGTTTCTTTTGCAACCTGGGCAATCTGTTTATGAACTGTTCCCCACATCACAGTTACATCACAGTCAACGCCCATCTCTTTTGCAATGATTCTAAATCTTTCAACAAATACTTTGCCTTCTCTCTCAAGGTCCTGTTCAATATTTTTTTTCTCGTATTCCCTGAAAAGACCAATTTTTATCAACTCTTTCAATCTTGATATATCAACAATGTGCAGTATTGTCAATTTCGCGTTCAACATCTTTGCCAGTTCAATTGCATATCTCACAGTGTAGGCAGAAACACTATCTACTGCGCACGCCACGATGATATGTCTAATCGTCAGCATCTATACTCCCCTTGAAGCAAGTTTTTTCTTTATTTCTTTTAAGGTGGCAAACGCTTCTCTTGATTCTTCGTCAAGCCGGTCAGAAATAAACCTTACAACCTCACCATAATACGGTATATGAATTTTTTCAAGTGCATTCACCTTTTTTGTTGTTTTCTGAAATTCTCTTTCAAGACGTATAAGGGCAGTTTTCTTTTCAGCAAGTTCTGTTATACTCTGTATTGCCTGTTTCATTAAAACAATGGCTTCATCAATATAATAATGTCCACCCACAGGGCTAAAAAACGGTAAATTTTCCTTTAATTGTAAAGAAATGGACGGTATTCTGACCCCCATTAATTTTTTTTCTACCATAGTCAGTTCTGTCTTTATGTTAACACCTGTCGCAAAACTCTCAAATTGTGTTTTCCCGATGGCAAAAATTGCCCTGCCGACTGCTTTATAGGCACTAACGAGCGTATCAAGAACATCTTTTTCAAGCGTTTCAACCTGTTCTGTCATTCTGGATATTTCCATCAAAAGTATCTTTCTCTTTTCGTCAAGTAACTGATGCCCTTCTTTGCATAGAGAAAGGGTTCTTTTCGCTTTGAAAAGATTTGTTTTTGTCGCTGGTATTCTAATCATCTCTTTTCTCTATAATGTTTTTTAATCTGCTCCTCACTTATTCTCACCAATTCTTCTTCAGGAAGAATTGATATAATGTCCCACCCTTTTTCTAAACTTTCTTCAAGGGTTCTCCTTTCATTATACCCCTGATTCACGAATTTTGTCTCAAATACCTGTCCGAAATTCAGATAAAGGTGGTCAAGGGATGAAAGTTCTTCTTCTCCAACAATCGAGGCAATTGCCTGAATATCCTTTGTTTTTGCGTATGACGCAAACAACTGAGAAGCAAGTGCCGGATGGTCATCACGGGTCTTGTTCAGACCGATATTATCTTTCATTAATCTGGATAACGATGGAAGTACAGATATTGGCGGATAGATTCCTTTTGCATGCAGTTCTCTGTCAATAACAATTTGACCTTCTGTAATATAACCTGTGAGGTCCGGGATAGGATGAGTAATATCATCATTTGGCATTGTAAGAATTGGTATCTGCGTGATTGAGCCCTTTTTGTTTTTTATTCTTCCAGCTCGTTCATAAATGCTTGCAAGATCGCTGTACAGATAGCCCGGATATCCTTTTCTTGCCGGTATCTCACCCCTCATTGTTGAAAGTTCTCTCAGTGCTTCGCAATAGTTTGACATATCTGTCAATACCACAAGCACATGCATATCTTTTTTGAAAGCAAGAAATTCTGCTGCAGTGAGAGCAAATCTGGGAGTCATCAATCTGCTAAGTGAAGGACTGTCAGCAAGAGAAAGAAACATAATCACATTATCAAGAACTCCTGTTTCCTCAAAACTTTTAATGAAAAATCGAGCGGTATCGTATTTAACACCCATTCCTGCAAACACGACACAGAATCCTTCACCTTCTGCCCTTGCCTGTCTTACTATCTGCGCAGCAACCAGGTCATGGGGTAGCCCGCTACCAGAAAAAAATGGAAGTTTCTGCCCCCTTACAAGTGTATTCATGACATCAATGGCTGAAATTCCTGTTTCTATGATGTTTTCCGGATAATCACGCGCAGAAGGATTGATTGCCATACCATTGACATTCATCGTTTCTTCGGCAACAGGGGCAGGCAATCCATCAATGGGGTTCCCGAGCCCATCAAAAATCCTGCCGAGCATATCAAGAGAAACACCAAATTCCAGAGGTTTTCCCTTAAACCTTACCCTGCAATTTTTCAGCGACATACCGGATGTTCCACCAAGCACCTGAACCACAGCATAACCCTCTCCAACTTCCAGAGTCAATCCTATTCTTATGTTTCCATTTTCTTCTGTAATCTCAACAATTTCATTATATCCAGCATTGTGGATATTCCTTATCACAAACAATTGTCCGACAATTTCTTCAAGCCCGGTATACTGACGAAGTTTGTTCATGTTCATTTTTTCAATTGCTGAAGTTGTTCCTCAATAGAATTTACAAACTTTTCAAGTTGTTCAAGGTTATCTTCTTTATATCTTGTTTTCATCCTTACAAGATTATGATAAACAGGGTTTTCTCTTATTTCCACAATTTCAAACCCTTCTTTTATCAATTCCTCGCTTTTTCTATGGAACATTATGATTGCTTTAAACATTAAAAATTGTTTTTTCGGAGAACAGTATGTATCAACCTCGTCAAAAGCACTCTGCTGAAGGAAAGCATTTTTGAAAAGCGAGCATGTTTCAAGTATCAGTTTTTGTGTATTCGGAAGAACATCTGCGCCAATAAGTTTCACAATCTGCTGCAACCGTTGTTCTTTCTGCAACAGGTCCAGTATCGCATACCTGTATTCAGGCCATTTTCCGTCTATATGAACATCCCACCAGAGTTTCACATCATCCACGTATTCTGAATAACTATCAATCCAGCTTATGGCAGGATAATGGCGAGAGTAAGCAAGGTCTCTATCAAGAGCCCAGAAACAACGAATGAAACGTTTTGTATGGGATGTGACTGGTTCTGAAAAATCCCCACCAGGTGGAGAAACAGAGGCAATTACTGTGATTGAACCATTTTGCTCTCCAGGGGTCACAACTTTGCCTGCCCTTTCATAAAATTCAGCAAGTCTCACTGGAAGATACGCAGGAAAACCTTCTTCCAGCGGTATTTCTTCCATTCTTCCAGAAAGCTCCCTCAATGCCTCTGCCCAACGTGATGTTGAGTCAGCCATCAATGCCACATCGTATCCCATATCCCTGAAATATTCAGCAATGGTAATTCCTGTATAAATGCTTGCCTCTCTTGCTGCAACAGGCATGTTTGAAGTATTGGCGACAAAAACCGTTCTTTCAAGAAGAAGTTTTCCTGTCCTGGGATCAATAAGTTTTGTAAAATTGGCAAGCACATCTGTCATCTCATTTCCCCTCTCACCACAACCAACAAAAACAACCACATCAGCGTCAGACCATTTTGCCAGCTGATGTTGAACAACAGTTTTACCTGTTCCAAATCCCCCAGGCACAGCCACACAACCACCTTTTGCCACAGGAAACAATGTATCTATAACCCTCTGGCCGGTAATCAATGGCTTGTCTGCAGGTATTTTTTGTTTATACGGCCTTGGTTTTCTAACAGCCCACTTGTGGAACATCCGTAATGGTTGAATCTGTCCATCAATATCAAGTTCAGCAATGATGTCATCAACAGTGTAGTCACCTTCGTCTGCAATTGAATTTAATATGCCAGAAGATAGATTTGGAGGAACCATAATTTTATGTTTTATTAAACTTGATTCCTGAACTTCTCCTATAATACTTCCAGCATTCACCCTGTCTCCAGTTTTCTTCAGTGGCACAAAATGCCATTTTTTATCCCTATCCAGTGCCTGAACGTGTAGTCCTCTTGAGATGAAATCTCCTTCCTGTTTTTTTATCATTTCAAGTGGCCGCTGAATACCATCAAAGATATTTCCAATGAGACCTGGCCCGAGTTCAAGGGATAGTGGCATGTGATCAGAGTAAACAGGGTCTCCTGCTTTCAATGATGTTGTATCTTCATATACCTGTGCATGGGCGATATTTTCTTTCAATCTTACCACTTCTCCAACAAGTTTTTCTTCACCAATCTCGACCATATCAAGCATCTTAATGCTTTTATCACATCGTATCTGAACCACAGGTCCGTTTATCCTGACAATTTTCCCAATAATTTCAGCCATTAAATTTCTTCTCCAAGAATTTCATAATATATTGAATCATACGCTCTCTGCAACCTTGCAGAAAATGTATTATCATACACAATGAAACCATCCATTGAACAGGCAATGATTCCAGTATCCTGAAAATTATCCTTAACAAACTTGATTGAAACTGTTTTTTTAAGGTCCCTGGTACAGGTTTCCAGAATTTCTTTTTCAAAATCAGTGTTGAAATAATTTATATCAATAGATGAAAATTTAATAAGCACTTCTGTTGCTCCTACAACCTCAATTCCTTCAAGAATCGCCTTTTTCAGAAAAGATTTATATTCATGACTCTCTCTGAAGGCCAACGCCATTTCTCTGACTTTTCCCAGAACATTATCCGCAAATTCCTTTTTCAACTGAAGATGCATTTTTTTTAATTCTAATTTTGTCGCAGCATCCCCGCGCTGTTTCATTGTTGATATCAATTGCTCTATTTTTTCTTTTTCCAGATTCAATAACTCCTGTGCCTTCTGCGTGGCATCCTTAACCAATTGTTCTGCTCTGGAACTTGCCTGTTGAATAATCTCATCAATCTGTGCTCTTGTTGATTTTTCTATTTCTGAAATCAGCCCATCGATATCTTTTTCATCAGGTGTTTTATTCATGTTCTTTTCCAATTCCTGAAACTGCGCCTTCATATGAAGGTATTTCCAGGACGATAGGTATTGTATTTTTGGCTGTAAATCTTACCAGTTCCTGCCGAATCATGTTCGCTACACTATCTGTAATGAGAATAATTCCTGCATCCTCCATTTTGACTATATCATGAAACACTTTCAACGCCTGATTTGCAGCATTCGCTTCATATGTTGGTATGTTTAATAATCTGAAAGCCGTAGCGCTTTTGTAATCCGCAATGCAGTAATGTTTCATAAATCACTGAACCTTTCCAAGAATAATAATTGATATAATAAGACCGTAAATAGCGATTCCTTCTGCAAGTCCCACAAAAATTAACACACGGCCTGTCAACTCTGGTTTTTCTGCAAG
>JAKPDB010000178.1 GCA_029552985.1 bacterium | reverse complement strand
GGAGAAAATCATTTGAAAATGTATTTGAACTTCAACGGCACATTTAAAGATTTGTCCGGCAATGAAAATGACGGCATTCCGATGGCATTTGCCGATTTACTGCCTTCCGATTTCAATCCGCCACTGACCAACTTTGAACTTTACAAAGTGCTCAATGAAGTCTCGTTGAACAACAAAACCGTGAATGGAAAAGAATTCAAATGGGATTTTGGGAATGGACAAAGCAGTAACGTAATAAATCCGAAATACACTTATCCTTCTGCCGGTGAATTTCAAATCACGTTGACCGGCAAAAATGAAAACAGTGTAACGTCATGGTCTCAAAATGTCAGCATTCAAGGACTGGATCATTTTGAGCCCAAAGCAGCAGGCAATAGCGGTTGGGTTACACTGCAAATATATGGTGGCGGTCTATCGGCTGAAGGGACACAAATTCTTTTAAGAAAATCCGGAAATCCCGATTTGGTTAGTGATTCGGTTTTTGAAGTTGCACCGGGTGTTTTACGTACCCGCATTCCGGTTGACAGCGTTGAAACCGGTAATTGGGAAGTGATTGTAAAGAAAGGTGTAACAGAACAAAAATTTCCTGATCCGTTTGTAGTACAACCAACATTCAGTCCCGAACCCTGGGTTTCGTTTGACGGAAGAGGTGCCATCCTGTTCAATCGCTGGCAAACTTACACCCTGAACTTTGGCAACAAAGGCAATGTAGATACGTACAGCGTTCCGGTCTGGTTTGCCATTACGGATGATCCGAATCTGGAAATTGAATTTATCGATTTCAAAATGGACGTTTCGCAAATGGCTATAGATAAAGGCATTGCAACAGAAATCAGAAACATTGGAGAATACTTTACCACCGATACCGTTTTTAAAAATCACGCTATGGCCCGTGTTTATCCATTCATGCTTCCTGTTATTAAAGCAAATTCTTCGGGTGCCATTCACATTCGGGTAAAATCGCCAAAAACCTTCGATACAAAAGTCTGGATGAATCCAAGCTGGCTGGAAAAGGTACCAGAAAAACATTATGCTATGGCACGTGTAAATAATGAAAGACAAAATGCGCCGGCCTTTACTTCCGATGGTTTGGCTGCTGCTGAATGTATGGTGAAAGTGCTGGCAACAGGCGTAGTTGATATAAGTACTTCTGCAATTCCCGGCGTAGGTTGTGTTTGGTCGGCTGGAAAATATGCTTACAGTTTAACCGACAAATCTTCCTACAAGGATAAATGGGCAATTGGCAATACGCTCTGGAATGGTGCCGTTACTTTTGTAGATTGTGGCATTAACTTGAGTGGAATTGGTGGAATTGTAAAGGGTATGGGTGTATTTTTAGCCAATATGAGAGGTTATGCGAAAGATTTCGCCGATTGCAATCATTTTAGGAGAGACAGTGAACGGGACAGAAACATAAATGCCGTTTCTTCGTTTGACCCCAATGAAATGATTGGTCCCAATGGTGTAGGAAAAGAAAACTGGATACAAAACTTGAATGAAGTTCCTTATACTGTTTTGTTTGAAAATAAAAGTACGGCTTCTGCTCCGGCACACACGGTTATTGTAACCGACACGCTCGATTTGAATACCTTCGACCTGAAAAATTTCAGCTTTGGCAATTTTGGCTGGGGCGATTCCATCTTCTCGCCCATTGGCAACAATTTGAAAGAATTTTCAAGGGATATTGACTTGCGACCCGGCAAAAATTTGATTGCTCGCGTTGCTGCCAAAGTAGATACGCTGACAGGTGTTGTGAAATGGGAATTCCTGTCCTTGACTCCGGAAACCTTACAGGAAGAAGAAGATCCATTTCTCGGATTCCTTCCTCCCAATGTCAATTCACCCGAAGGAGAAGGTTTTGTCAGCTTCTCCGTTGGTTTGAAACCAACGCTGGCTTCGCATCATCGCATTGCCAATCAGGCAACTATAAAATTTGACGAAAATGCTCCTATTCTGACCAATCTGTATGAAAATATGCTGGATAAAGATGTTCCCGAAAGTCAGGTTACA
>JAKPDB010000142.1 GCA_029552985.1 bacterium | reverse complement strand
TCAACGACTCCAGCCAATCTGCTGAGAAAAATTTCTGAAGCATCCACATATTTCATGTTGACCATCGGGCTTAATGCTGCTTTTACTTCATTTTCTTCATTTTTTCTCAAAAGACCATGATTAACAAATACAGCAAGGGACCTGTCTCCTGCCACCTGATGAAGAAGCACTGCGAGTGTTGAAGAATCAACTCCACCGCTTAATGCGCAAACGACCTTACTGCCTCCAATTTTTGATGTGATTTCTCTTTTTGCTGTCTCAACCATTGAAGAAGGAGTCCAGTCAGACCTGCATCCAGCAATTTTATATAGAAAGTTTTTCAAAATGGTTTTGCCATGCTGGGTATGAACGACTTCTGGGTGGAATTGAAGCCCGTATATTGAACCTTCTTTATTTCTGAATGCTGCGATTTTACAATTTGCTGTGCTGCCAATTAGATGAAATCCCTCCGGTAAATTTTCAACCTGATCATAATGACTCATCCACACAATCGTTTTTTCTGGGACATTTTCAAAAATTACATCCTTCCTTGGATAAAAAATTGTTTTTCCGTATTCTCTCACAGCACCTTTTGAAACCTTTGCGCCAGAAAACTTTGCAATAACCTGCATACCAAAGCAGATACCAAGAATTTTATAGTTCGCTTTAAAAATTTCAGGGTCAGGCAGAAAAGAAATCTCTGACTCAGTCAGGTGTCCTGGTCCACCAGAAAGAATCAAACCATCAATGTTTTTTCCTTTCAGAGTAGAAGCAGACACATGATATGGATATATTTCACAATAAACCCCTGATTCCCTTATCCTTCTTGCAATCAACTGCGTATATTGAGAACCAAAATCAAGAATCACAACCATGTGATTTCTCCCACTGGTATTTATTAAACATTGTATCAGGTTTTACAGGATACTTTCCAGTAAAACAACCGGTGCAAAAATTTTCGCCAGGAATAAGCATCGCATCAAGCATTCCTTTATAACTCAAATAATGAAGCCCATCAAGCCCGAGGAAATCTTTGATTTGCTTTATACTCTTTGTTGAAGCAATCAATTCCTGTGTTGAAGGAAAATCAATGCCAAAATAACACGGAGATATAATTGGCGGGCAGGAAATCACAAGCATAATTCTTTTTGCGCCAGCGGTTCTTAATGAGTTTATTCTGTTTCTGCATGTGGTACCCCGGACAATTGAGTCCTCTACAACAATCACATCTTTTCCTTTCACAACTGCGCTGACAGGATTTAATTTTATTCTGACGCCTGCATCTCTGATTTTCTGTGCTGGCTGAATAAATGTCCTTCCGACATAATGATTCCTGATTACACCGAACTCAATCGGAATCTTTTTTTCCTGAGCAAATCCGAGCGCAGCAATAGAACCAGAATCAGGCACAGGCATCACCAGGTCTCCGTCAAAATCACATTCCCTTGCAAGATTTACGCCAAGATTTTTCCTTGTAAGATACACGCTTTTTGTAAAGATATAACTGTCTGGTCTTGCAAAATAAATAAATTCAAATATGCAGTGCGCCTTTTTTGTCTTTTCAGCCCACTGATAACTGTCAATCCCATTATCTGAAAAAATCACCATTTCACCTGGTTCAACATCTCTGAAATATTGCGCGCCAATTAAGTCAAATGCGCATGTTTCTGAAGCAACAACATAACTACTATCAAGTTTACCAATGCAAAGTGGCCTGAAACCATTTGCATCCCTTGCTGCAATGATTTCGTTTTCAGTAAAAATCAGGATGGAAAAAGCGCCTTTGAGTTGCCTCAAAGCGTGTGCCAGTTTTTCCTTAATTGTTGAACCTTTGCTTCTCACAAGAAGATGCAAAATAATCTCACTATCCATGCTTGTTTGAAAAATAGAACCCTGTTTTTCAAGTTTTGTTCTCAAAATTCTGCTGTTTGTTAAATTTCCATTGTGAGCAATTGCTAATGTTTTTCCTTTATATTCAACAGAAAATGGCTGGATGTTTTTTTCGTTGCTTGCGCCTGTGGTTGAGTATCTCACATGACCTATGCCGCAATTACCTTTGAGTGAATGGATGATTTCAGGAGTAAAAATTTCAGAAACAAGACCCTGCGCCCTGTGGAAAAAAACCGATGACCCATCAGTCAACAATATTCCTGCGCTTTCTTGGCCTCTGTGCTGAAGAGAAAACAAAGAAAGATAAAGAATCTCTGAGGCATCTTTATGCCTGAAAACACCAGCAATACCACAGTTTTCTTTTATAAATTCCATTGTATGTTCCTTTAAGAAAGTATTCATCCGGCTGGACAAATTATATTACCACTTTTTCCAGAATTTCTCAAACTGAAGCCGACATATTTTATTGAAATCATAGGAGAAAGAATCCTGCTTTGAATTTAAGGCTTTGAGTTTGAAGGCCTTTTTTTCACCCTCATCCCCTACCCTGTCCAATCAAGAAAGAGGGATTCAGAAGTGGGCTTGCAGAAGAGGATTAAGGTGAGGAGTGCTTTTTTCCCTGTTTTTCTGTTTTCTTTCCCTTCTTTTTCTCTTTAACTTGCTTAATGTTCAATGCCTTTAATTGACCGTCAGTTGTTTTTTTATAGCCAACTTGAATATTTTCACCAGGATTAATCATCCTGATTTTCATTGGAGAAGTAAAAAACTTTGTTTCTGTACCTTCTTGGTCTCTTATCGTAAAACAAAAAAGGGACGTATCGACCTTTGTTACCTCACCAATATTTTTTGCAGGTTCTTCTGACGCAGAGAATTTTTCTTTTGAAAAAGAAATTGCACAAAGCCAGCAGATCGCAAGCACCATAGATATAATAAGTTTTTTCATTTTTTTAACCCCCTTTCCTCACATTCAGTTTTGCCATCAGTTTCCTTCTTCCCTTAGCATATTCAGGACTATTTTTGGTTCTTTCTCCACAGCCACTATGCCACATTGAAGTTTGTGGATTGTCAAGCCTGCATATCAACAGTGTGGATGGAATTTTTTCAATAATCTTTTTGTAAAGTGTTCTTGCATCAATCGTCATTCCATAATCAAGACCCAGTGTTTCAAGCACCCTCATGTCTCGCAATTGATTGGGAAGTCCACATTTCCCAAAAGCATGCACACAGAAGTTTTCTTCTGTCTTTGAAGGGCATGGACCGCACATCATCCAGTCAGCAGCCTCAACAAGAGTAATTTTGACATCTGGCTCTTTCAATACCAGAGCAAGCAGTTCTGGAAGATTGTCATATACCTTGCCTGGTTTTACTCCTGCGCCATACTGGCATATTGAACACAAAAGGATGTGAGGTCTTACTCTGATTCCTTTATTCTTTGCCTGATACATTGCATCAAGAGATTTCTGTTTGCTTTTCATTAGGTCATCTAAGGTTCTTGGCGGGATAATAATTTTGATGTTTTTCTTTTTTGCCTTTTCAGCAAGAATGCTTTTTTCAAATTGACCGCAATGCTCGACAATCAATGGTAGCTGCTGTTTTCTCGCTTTTTCATAATATTTTTTCGTTGCAAAATCACAATCAAAACAAATTCCCTTTACTGTTGTAATTCTGTGAAGTATGCGAATGAAAAGAATTCTCGCAGTAATGGTAATACCTGGAAAAAGGTCAAGTTTCTGCAATATCTCAAGATTTTTTCTTCTTGTTGAAAGAGTATCATCTTGTTTGATATCCTGAAATGAAAATACATCTCCTGCATCACACCTCAATGTCACTGGAATATCAGGGTTTTTTTCAATGATACTGAAAATTTCGTTAAGCAATGGTTCTTCAATTTTTTTGGGATTTTTACCGAGATGGCACAACAGGCACAACGGCTGAACAGGAGTCAACGTAATTCCGCCATAAATTCCTTTTTTCATCGTGTTTCCTCCTTTTTTATAATTGACGGTGATTTCTTTCAGGTTTATTTTCTTTTCAGCACCTCAAAAAGAATCAAAATAATATCTATGATGAAAAGTACTACAATGGCAATTTCAGAGACCACCATCCTGCTTGTCTGAGACCTTTCCCATTCTTTCGCATAAAGAGATTCTATGACCGCAAGTTTATCTCTTACTGCAAGTTTCCATCTGTCAAGATAAAACCTGTTTGATGCTGCTGCATATACTTTTGCAAGATACAAATCACCAATCAATTTCAAATAATTTTCCAATCTATCAATTACTTCAGAAATATCAAGTTTCATCCGTGAAAGTCCACCAAGAACAGATGAAATCCTGACAATTTTTAGTTTCCTCTGCCTCTGGGCAGCAAGGTCGTCGTATGCCTTTTCAATCGCCTGGTCACACAAACTATCGTAAATTCTCAATTCAAGCAGTTGTATCACTGCAAATTCAATTACATCAAGAACATCAAAACTTTTTTTCGGGTCATAAACAAAGGCAGAATTCCAGTCAACCAGTACAAGGTCATCACCATAATAAGAAAGGGCATACTTCAGCGCATCTTCTTTTTCAGAATTGCTCAGTTTTTCTTCTGCCCTCAAAATTCTGCTGATGCAGTCGCCATAGTGTCTTTTCAATGATTCAGAGTCAACTTCTCTGTCAAATTTTTCAATCCAGAAAATTGCGTAGTCCTCCCAGTCAGCATCTGGAGATTGAGAGGGCCTTATTGAAACTTTTTTAATTGGCTCTAAGTTTGATTTCAGCCACAAAATGGCGATATTTTTCAATTCCTGACTTTCCTGAATAAACCTGTTCAGGCTTATCAATTGTTCAAGTTCGCATTCAACAGGACATGTTAAACGAATTGTTACAACTCCAAATCCATATACTTTCATTTCAACTGTGGCATTCAATCCCTGCGGCAAACTCTGGCTGCCAAGTTTCAAAAGAAGTGGAGGAGTTCTATACTGAATGTATTCAGGAACAATGCGGATGCCTGAAAGAAATGCCTTTTCCACCTGATGGCCAAGTTGCTTTTCAAATTGTCCAATATCAATTTCGTCAGCAACATCAAAGCACCAGTAAAGCATCAATGAACCACTTACAATTTTCATCTTAATGTGATTGAAGCCATTTAATCAGTTGTTCGTCTGTTCCCTCTTTTATCAATGTTTGCATTTCAGGGTCAGTCACCTGGTCAAAAGTTTCAACACCAAGTTTCTCTCTTACCATCATTGCAAGATTTGCAGTTTGAGATGCCTGTCTGATTTCTTCCCATATAATCGTTGGTACAGGTCCATGCCTACTCATCACATGCCCCATGGTTGAGGCATCGCGAATGTGCTCATAGGCAGTATCCCACTGGTCTCTCCAAGGATAATTGAGGGCAAAAAACGCAACGCCAACGCAATTGCCTGGTTGAGAAGGCACAATTCTGATACCTGGTTCTCTTGCTGTTTTATCCCACAGACACGGTGTTGTGTACCACATCCAGGGCTTTTTCAGGTATATCTCTTTTTTCTTTGGATTATCATAATATGGAGAAAATACATGCAAACTGTATGGAACCCAGAAATCGCAGTATGGAGCAAGAATCTGGAATGTAGCAAGACTTGCTGCTTCACCAGGATTAAAGGAAATTCTTACATTCGGGTCAACCTCCTTGATTGCCTTTGCGATATCAATAAACGGTTTCAGTTCTGTTTCTGTTTTTCCACCAGGCTCATCAAGCACACCAACAAAATAATCCTGATAGTCAAGGCCAAGTTGTTTGATATGGTCGACAAACTCCTTTGCTCTGTTTGCTGACCAAGCAGACAATCTTACCATTTTGATTCCGTATTTTTCCATATCCTTCTTTGTAATATCCCCTGGCCAGACATTCATCCCATGTTCAACAAAGTCGTTGATGTATGCCTCGCCTTCGTGAGGTCTTGTCCATCCATCAACAAGGACGGCTTTTTTGGGATTGATTTTGAAATCAGATACCTTCACATTGAGAACAATCTCATAACTTTCCACATTTTTTCCTGATATTTTTACTCTGCCTGAATAATTTCCAGGTGGTATCCCCTTTGTATTCACAGTAATCCAGATTCCTGCGACATTTAATGGCGGAACTGTAATATCAGGTCTTCTTAACAGGAAAAATGGAGTCCAGTTCTGCCTGTGTCTTCCATAAGGAATAAACGCCTGAACGCGCCACTGCACAGTATCAGGAAAATTTCTATCGCCGGATTTCAATGGCTCTACCTTGACATTTAATTTTACTGGATTTTCAGTCAGGTTTCTGATGCCCACAGAAACCGAATTATACATATCCTGGGTCATCACAAAGTCCTTAATTCTTGTATTTCCCCTTTGTATTTCATAAGGCCAGGAATCGCCTGCTGATGTTTTATCTGCCCAGACCTCCTGAGAAAGCCGCCTGAAAGGATTTTCCTGAAGCCATACAAGAAGTTTGTCATCTGGTTTTGCACCAAGTTGTTTTGCTTTCTCTCTGTACATTTCAATAGTCCATGGTGGCTGCACAGTACCTTCAGGAATAATTTCCGGATTGTCAACAAGGAAAAGTTTATAAATCCTTCTATATGTACTGCCTGCTCCTGCGCCATCAAGAATAAAGTCAAATCTTACCTTTGTTGGTTTTGAAACTTTGATTTCACCCATTTTCATCCAGATATTTGGGATTTTGTCTTTGTGATGATATGTAAATTGCTCCTGTCCGTCAACATACGCCTTGCAGAAATAAGGCGCAGTATATGAAAGATTTGTCCTGTCAGAAAGTATCCAGCACTGGTATGTTCCAGGGGCTTTGATGTCAACTTCTGTGGAAACAGTTCCCCTCGGACTTCCATATCCCGCAATCAATCTTCCGGGTCCTCCATACCACCCACCATACTTTTCGTATTTACTTCCTTTTTCATATCTACCATCTTCCCGTAAGCCCTCGATATTGCTACCCACATCATGCCACACATAATGATATCCAAGTGGCTTTTTTGATATGTCGCTGGTTAAAGTATCAATCTGTCTTTTTGCTCTTACTGGATTTGCGACCATGTTCCACACCTCATTGAAAAC
>JAKPDB010000119.1 GCA_029552985.1 bacterium | reverse complement strand
CAACTTTCTATAATTGCATCAATATCCCTTTCAACAGTTGCCCTTGCATCAGTGAACACCTGAATTTTTCCTGGCTTTTTCTCTTTTTTTACAACCTGCTTTATATAAGACAATCTTTCATCTGCCCATTCAGAAAAACCTTTTGTCCACTTTTTCATTCCAGCAAGACCTGGTTTATGGGGTAATAGAACATAAATTCCCCTGACATTTCCAGAAGATTCTGTTGCTTGATGAATAAGAAAATTTTCATCAGGTCTTGTTGCTGCCTGAAATTCTATAACAATGTTATTGAATCCAGCCCTTCTGGTTTCAGGAAATCCTTTTGGATTTGATGGCATGACCATCACATGCATAAAGCAGAACGCCCTTTTCGGGTTGACTGTTTTTACCCATGGACTCCATTGATCTATTGTTAAACTTTCCAGATTATTCTGCATTAGTTGTGTCGCCTGTTCAGATGATGTAGCGATTTCATTTTTGAAAAGCCATCCAGCATCAAGCGGCTTTTTGCTTTCATAGGAATTGAAATGAATCCTGCACAGAATATAAAAAGGTATTTCAGGACCTTTTAAAACCTTAAATCTGAACCACAATGGTCCCTGATAATCAGTTGGCTGAAATTTACAGTCAGGCGACTGGGTTAATACGATACAGTCAGGACCTGAAAGTTGTTCCATTACAAATTTTACTGGAATTTTTCCTGCAGGAAGATTAATTTTGAATGTATCCCAGCGAAATTCTTCCCCTGGCTGTTGATTTTCACCACATACAAATTGGTGATTGCCAATAATGACTTTAAAAGGACCAAAATATTTGAAATGTCCTGGTGGTTTTGGTGAAGAGAGCAATTTCCTGATATTTGCAGGCGTTACATAATATCGAACATGCATATACCATTCACCTGAAACAGGAATTTCTGCTTCTGTCTGTGCAATGACAGGCGCAGGAAGCGGGCTGTATACCCTGAAAGGAGATGGGTATGAACTGATAAACCCGGTTCCGCTTGCTGAAGGATTACTGACAAGGAAAACACTCTTGCTTGTTGTTCCCTTTGGTCCCATAACAGGTAGCCCTGATTCATCCACACAGTTTTCTGCTTCAATGACAACAAGATTGTCAAGAACTGTTGTCTGCGATTTTAATTCAGGAAGGACAAAATTCAACCCAAACAAAACAAAAATAAACCATAATACTTTTACCGCAGGTCTCATCAAAACTCCCTTTTATGAGTTATCGTGCGCACCAGAATTTATAAAGTGGATACGATTGCCTGAGTCCGCTTTGTGCAGTATGGAATTGCACATGACCATCCATGTAAAGTTGGTTGAGTCCATCAGGATGATTGTTTTTCCAGTTTGGCTGACCTGAACCAGTATCCCAGTAACCTCCTGGTTGGTAACAGTCAACCATGCAGACCTGTTGAGAAGGTTTTCTTACATAATGGCCAATACCTGTTTTGGGATACACCACTACTTTGCCGCAAAATCTTGAATTCGGACACGGCAAAACCACATCGTTTGCTTCTGTTGTGCTGCTGGTACCTGTTCTGTATCCAAACCACTCATTGGTTGTAGACGAATATGAGCCAGTTCCAAAAGCAAGAATATAAGACATATGAAGCCGACCGCCAGTATATTTTCCTGCGTATGTATGTCTTCTTTCAGTGGAAGGACACCTGAACATCTGAAGATTTGGAAAATAACTTTTCATAATAGAAGTGTTCATATTGTAGTTGACCTGATACGGCTCTTCGTTATCAATCATTGGCAGTCCCCATCCTTCATGGTCTTCTGAATATACCCACAGCGCAATATAACACTGGCGAAGATTGCTCATACATGCTGCTTTTCTCGCCTGTTCCCTTGCTTTTGAAAGGGCTGGCAGTAAGATTGCTGTAAGGATTGCAACAATGGCGATGACAACCAGGAGTTCCACAAGGGTGAAACCTTTTTTCATTTTTTCTCACCTCCTTGCAACTTATGAGAATTATTATACATATTGCAATATTTTGTCAACAGTTGTGATACAATACAACCAGTATGATATTTTTAAAACTCTGGTTATTGACATTTCTCCTGGTGGTATGCCAGGTATTTTCAAAAGGAGATACCATGGTTTTTTATGTTTCACAAAAGGGTAATGACTGCTGGTCAGGAAGATTTGCAGAGCCAGAAAGAAATCTGAAGGATGGACCATTTCTGACTATTGAAAGAGCCCTATCTGAAATAGAAAATTTGAAAAAGAAAAACATATTTCCTGAGAAAGGTATCACAATTGAAATTGTTGAAGGAATTTATTCTGTTATCAATAGGCCTATTGCAATTGGTCCTGAACATTCAGGAAATCCTGCAGGCCCTGTTGTGATAAGAGAAATGACAAAAAAGCCAATTTTTACAGGTGGAGTTGAAATCAAAAACTGGGAAAAATGCACAGATGATGATATGAAAAAGTTACCTGAAAATACCAGAAAATATATTGTGAAATCAAATTTGAAAGAAATGGGAATTACAGATTTTGGAAACTTCTTTCAACCGTCCTGGGCTGTTTCTGAAGGTTCTTATATGCAATTGTACTGCAATGGAAAACCAATGACCATTGCACGATGGCCTGATACTGGATATGCCTTGACTGGAGATATTGCGGGTAAAGGAAGATTTCATGCTGGTGTTGAAAAACAGCGACTTAAAAAATGGAAAAATGAAAAACATCTCAAAGCATATGGATTCTGGTTTTACGAGTGGGCTTCTCAACATATGGAGATTGAGTCAGTTGATATTGATTCAGGTACCATTTCATTGAAAAATCCAGATGCACATTCTTACGGCTACAAAAAAGGAGCAATGTTTTTTATTTATCATTGCCTTACTGAATTAGATACTCCTGGAGAATGGTACCTTGATGTTGATACAGGAGACATGTATTTTTATCCACCATCAGACATTACAAAAGCACAGACCATTGTTTCTATGAATACACAGCCATTTTTTGTTATCAAAAATGCGTCAAATATCAAAATAGAAAACATTGTGTTTGAACATTCAAGAAAGGAAGCGATTGTCATTTCGGATTCCAAAAATATTGTTGTGGACAACTGCATATTCAGAAATCTTGGTGGCTGGGCGATAAACGCACGCAACGTGAACAATACAGAGATTGAGAACTGTGAAATTTATAACACTGGAGAAGGTGGAATTTTTCTTGAAGGCGGAGACAGGAAAACCCTCACCCCTGGTAACAATGAAATCATTAATAATCATATTTACGATTACTCATTGTGGATAAAGATTTACAGGCCTGCAATCCAGATGAATGGTGTGGGAAATCGTGTTGCCAATAATCTGATACATGATGCTCCGCATATGGCAATAGGATGGTCAGGAAATGAAAACATTATTGAGTACAACGAAATATACAATGTTGTTCTTGAAACAAATGATGCTGGAGCCATCTACAGTGGAAGAGACCCTTCAATGCAGGGAAATATCATCAGGTACAATTA
>JAKPDB010000094.1 GCA_029552985.1 bacterium | reverse complement strand
ATATAAAGCATTTCTAACATCACTATAAAGTGGAGCATTTGCTCCAAAAGAGTATGCTCTATCAAGAACTCCAATTGCTTTAAGATTTTTTAATGTTTCTCTATATTCATCATATGGAAATGGCCTATATAGTTTTGGTTTTAAAAGTCCAACTTTCTTGCCTTCTTTTCTTAAATCATCAACAACATCTTTTGCAGTACCAGCAGTTGATGACATAACAACTATAGCAACTTCTGCATCATCAAGATAATATTTTTCAAAATATGGATAATCTTTTCCTGTTATCTTTGAAAGTTCTTTTCCAACCTCAAGATAAAGTTTTAAAGCATTTTTCATTGCTTCTTGTTCTTGTCTTTTTGTTTCAAAATAGTAATCTGTAAGTTGAAGTGGACCGATTGTTATTGGATTTTCAAAATCAAATAAAGAGTAGTAAGGTTTTCTTTGTCCGACAAAATTGTACATAACTTCATCATCAAAAATCTCTACGACCTCTACTCCATGACTTATGATAAATCCATCAAGACCTACCATTGATGGCAAAAGAACATCTGGATGTTCAGAAAGTTTTACCGCAAGAAACATATTTTCATAGGCTTCTTGAGCATTTTCAGAAAAAATTTCTATCCATCCTAAATCTCTAACAGCCATCATATCTGAGTGATCGCAATGTATATTTATTGGTGCTGAAAGAGCCCTATTTGCAATTGCCATAACAACAGGCAGTCTTAAACCACTTGTTGCTGGAAGAACCTCAACCATCAAAGCTAAACCTTGAGATGCAGAAGCTGACATCGCTCTTGTACCTGATGCTGAAGCAGCAGTTACAATTGAAATCGCTGAGTGTTCTGATTCAGGTGTAACAACTTCAGTATCAACAAGACCATCTGCTGCAAATTTTGAAAAAATTTCTACTATTGGAGTTTGAGGTGTTATCGGGTATGCAGCAACAACATCTGGTTTTATCTGTTTCATAGCTTCAGCAACGGCTTCTGCACCAGTTAACGGAATTTTTTTTGATTTTACTGAGGTTACGCTCATTTTTTCACCTCCCATTTCTCTCTTTCCATTTTAATTGCATTTGTTGGGCACTCTTCAGCGCAAACTCCACATCCAGTACAATAATCAAGGTTGGTTTCCAATCTTATAACTCCTTTATATATTTTATCTTTCCAACCTTTCACTCCATTTTCATCAATTTTTGTAGGAATTGCCATAACTGGACAATAGTGTACACAAATCATACAATGACTGCACAAATTAGGGTCAAATTTTGGAACAAAACTCCTCCATGCACCTGTTTTATAATCAAGAGCAGTTGATGCAGGAAGAGTACCCCCTATTGGTATCTCTTTCCAACTTTTTCCTAAACCAATTGGACCCTTTATTTTCATAACCTTGCCTCCATATATCCTCTTTTTAAAGCTTCAATATTTTTTTGAACACCATTTTTCCCAATCTTTTCTGAAAATATTTCATCAAGAGCTTTTTCAACAGATTCCAATTTTAAAATGTTTGTCTCTTTTATCAAAGAACCTATTGTTGGGATGTTTGGTGCTTCTCTTCCAACTGTAGCAATTGATATACCTGTTGCATCAACAGTTATAACTTTTCCGTTGAATTTTGTAATTTTTTTAATCTCTTCAGGAGATTTTGTAGTATTTACAATCAGTAAACCATTTTCTTTAAGTCCTTTTGTAACTGGAAGAGTAAAAATATAAGTTTCATCAAGAACAATAACAACATCTGGGTTTAAAATTGGTTCATGTGTTCTAATTTCTTTGTTTGAGATTCTTGTGTAAGCAACTGTTGGTGCGCCTCTTCTCTCTGAGCCATATTCAGGGAATGCCTGAACTGTTTTTCCCTCGTAAAAAGCTGCATAAGCTAAAATTTGCCCCCCAGTTTTTCCTCCCTGACCGGCTCTACCATGGATCCTAATCTCAAAAAGATCACTCACTTTAGTAACCTCCAATATATTTGAAAAAGATAAATACCAAAATTACAC
>JAKPDB010000072.1 GCA_029552985.1 bacterium | reverse complement strand
ACTACCGTCTCCAATATCAGCGCAATAAAGAATACAGACATTTTTCCCAATATAACAATCTTTTCCTATTGTCAGTTTCCTGCTATAACCTCCCTGTGTATAGATTGGCTTTTCAGGGTCATCAAACTTATGTGAATATGGAGTAATTGTAATGTTTTGCGCAAGAAGCGAATAATCACCAATTTCAAGCCCTTTGTGTCCATGTAGACAACAACCAGTGCCCACATAAACGTTTTGACCAATTACAATATATCCATCAGGACCTTCAGTATCAAGATATACACCGTATTTCAACCTCACACCTTTTTCAAGGGTAATTCCCTTTTCACCATGGGCAATCAACACACAGTGATCAGAGATATAGACATCGTCATAGATACTGATAAATTGAGGATTTTTTATACTTACATTGCAACCAATATAAACATTGTTTCCCAGATGTCTCAATTTCTGCCTGTAATATTCAATACGCTTTTTTGCCGCATACTCTCCTTCCATATTCAGAAACACGCTTTTATAAAAGTTTTCCTGCTCCTGTTGGAGCATATTCAAAAACGCATCAGTGAAAAATCTCTCCATGTTTTTCTCCGTTTGATATAAACCCTGTTAAGATTATACCAGATTCTCTTTTTAATCTGAACTTTCCACTGCTATTTGTCTTTCATTTAGAATTTTCACAGTCAAATCATCAATCATCGTTAAACTACCAACAGCGGCAAAGTTTGAAATTAGCGCCTGAAACACAAAAAGTGACTCCAGTTGAAAAATGAAAAAAGAAAGATTAAAACAAAAAACGTTAATAATTGATACAATGTGCAATTGAAAAAGGAAGCGAAAGACCGAGAAGATTTTGTTACTGAAGATGCAAACTGCCCATTAAGGGAAGGATAGAAATAAGGTAGAATAAAGGCCTCTGAAAGGGAGGCGGAAAATTGGAAAGGAAATGGGAAAGCAAGCAGAAGTTTGAGATAGTACTTGAAGGGATAAAGAGTCGGAAAATCAGTGAGATTTGTAATCGGTATCAAATTTCGCAATCCGTGTATTACTGATGGCGAGATGAGTTTTTTGAAAAAGGTCCGAAGGTGTTTGAAATGAACGACAAGGACAAGAATAGGAGTGATTGAAGAAGGAAGACACCAGGTTGAAAACCATTGAACTATTTGTTTGGTAAGTGATAACGGGTCGCAACCAACAGAACGAGTAATCCGGACATTAAAAGAAGAGGAAGGTGTGGACAAGAGAGTGGACAAGTATATATAAGTTCAACGAAGAATTGACAAACTGGATTAACCGATATAACCAGGATTATCCACATTCATCATTAGGATATATGACACCAGTGGAATTTGAACAAAAAGAGATAAAACAGTTACCTTTAACCAGGACTCTGAATTCTCCCTTGTTTTGACCTTGACAAATGGGGGGCAGTACAC
>JAKPDB010000049.1 GCA_029552985.1 bacterium | reverse complement strand
CAGTTAGATGACAAAATCTACAGAGGAATAAAAAGTACTCTCAAAGGCAAATCAAGACAGATTAAGCAAGAGAGTCAGCAGTATGCATCTTTAATAGGATGTAAACCCATTGAAGTGAAGGCGCCATATCTTGAGATAGTGAATATTCGGGAAGATGCATTCAATCGGCAATATATGCAGCCAGAGGCATATGAAAAATCGCACAAATGGAATCCTGCGACGAGGTTATGCTGGGTAATAACTTTATATTATCAGAATCCTGAAACAAAAGTTGGGGCACAATTTGAAGTAGATATAGATGCGTATGATGGTTCAGTGGTCAATGGTTCCCGTCCCTGGGACTAACTTCATTGTGAAACAAGATAGATACTGATAAACTGACAATGGCATTCAAAGGTAAAAATAAAGCGCAAGACAGTTGAGCATCGAATTCTGCCATCACAACCAGACAATTTTGATTTTGAAGAATTTGGGAAAGAAGAAAGTCAGGAAGAAGCCACAGGGATATATATTAAGAAAGGTTAGAATTTGTTATGTTTTGTTGAATTTTCTCTCTATACTATTTTTTTACAAGTGCCTTTTCGAGATGCCTGTGTCAAGTTTTTTTATCTGTTCAATTAAAGGAAAGTAATAAAAGGAGTATTTTTTCAGTTTGATGTTTCTTAAATGCCCTTACCTTAGTCTTCTCGCAAGGGGAGAGGAAGAAAAAGTGATTCTGGAGAGGGTTTCTTACAAAATGATAAGACAGTGTGAAAAACAAAGGTCAAGCATTTGACCTTTCAAAATATTTCACAATATAATACATGCAATTTACAGGGGGAGTTTATGGAGGAAAAATTTGTTATGATGGGGTTAATATTGGGTTTGATGCTTCTGGCCTCGGTTTCTTATTCAAAGGAAATAGTAATTGTTGACAAAGGAAAGACAGAAGCAAAAATTCTGATATCCTGGCAGGCAAGCAATTTTGAAAAAATTGCTGCTGGAGACCTTGCAAAATACATTGAGAAAATGACTGGAGCAAAAGTTGAAATTATCAGTTCGCAGCAGGAACTTGAAGCCAGTTTAAAGAGAAAGGACATTCCACTTTTTATTATTGGCTCTCTTGCGATAAAAGAAAATCCTCAACTACAGAAGAAGATTGATGCTGTAAAAAAGAAAAAACCGATTCTTCGGGCAGACGCCATTGTGATAAAAACAGATGGAAACAGGATCTATCTTGCAGGCAGTAATGACGAATCCAGCTGTTATGCGGTTGCTGAAATTTTAAGAAGATGGGGATGCAGGTTTTTTATGCCAACCGAATTTGGAGAATGCATCCCGGGTTATTCGCGTCTTGTGTTGAATGAAATTGATTATGCCTATGGTTCACCGTTTGAAGTCAGGGGATACTGGATTTCATGGCTTGGCGATTACAGAGGAAGAGATGAGTTTATGCGGTTGAATATGATGAACAACGAAGTTGTTCCAAGCGGCCATGTTCTTGCTACCTACACAAAAGACATTGCTCCAGGAGGAGACCCATTCAAAATTCCAATTTCGGAAAAGTCAACTGCAGAACATGTTGCAGCAAAAATTGAGAAAGATTATGCAGCAGGAAAAAGAATTTCTCTCGGGATGGAAGATGGTCTTTACAGTTCAGATTCTCCAAAGGATAAAGAATTGATGTCCCTTCAGTGGGATAAATATTTTATGACTCCTTCCATGACAGATGCCTTTATGGAATTTTATAACAATGTTGCAGAAATTTTAATGAAAAAATATCCTGAAAGCAAAGCAAAAATTGGCTTTCTTGCTTACTCAAATATGACACTGCCTCCTGTAAGAGACATTGTGGCAAAAGAGCCACTTGTCGCGTATCTTGCGCCAATAGATATTGACCCGATTCACGGAATGGATGATATTGAATCACCACCAAGGCAGGAATATAAGGAAATACTTTATAAATGGGCAAAAGTGATGCAGGGAAGGGTGGTTATTTATGATTATGATCAGGGAATGCTTGTCTGGAGAGATATCCCGAATCCTTCCATTGCCTCAATCAGACAGGACATCAAACATTATAGAGATGCAGGAATTCTTGGCATTTACACTGAAAGCCGCGGTGCTTTTGCCACGACCTTTATTAACCTTTATATTCGCGGAAGATTGATGTGGAATCCTGATGAAGACGTTGACAAACTGATTGAAGAATTTTATCCCGCATTTTATGGACCTATGGCAAAACCAATGAGTCAGTACTGGAATGCAATTTTCAAAGCATGGGAAGATTCTATTGTCACTGAGCACGAGTACTTTGTTGCACCAGCAATATATACAGAACAACTTATCAATTTCCTTGAGAAGAAACTGATTGAAGCAGAAAAACTCGCAGAAAAAATTTCTCAGAAGGTAGAAAAAACGCATAATGAGACACTGTATCTTGAAAGGATGAAATTTACGAGATTGTCCTTTGAGGTACTGAAAAATTACATTGCGATGGTAAAGGCAGCTGCCACTGATGTTGATTATGCAACTGCAGTTTCTTATGGTGAAAAAGGGCTTGCTGCAAGAAATCAACTTACAGCAATGAATGGAATTTTCACCACCACAAGATTGGAAAGTGGATATCCCTGGTGGACTGGAGAAGTGCAGCAATACAGAGAACTTCTCGCTTTCACTGACGGAACAAAAGGGACATTGATCAAAAAACTGCCGCTGGAGTGGCCGTTTATGCGAGATCCTGAAAATATCGGACTGAAAGAAAAATATTACCAATGTCCGGTAGATCTTTCTTACTGGCAGAAAAATTCAGCAAACTATACACTGAAAACAAGGAAGGACTATCCTGAAAAAACATGGGAAATTGTAAGGTCAGACCTTTATCTTCAGGCGCAGGGAGTAAGAAGAAAAGACAGACAGGCAGAACTTGGATATGGCTGGTACAGGACAGAACTTGAATTAACATCTGATGAAATACAGGGAAACATTCATATTATGTTTCCTGGATTATTCAATGAATGCTGGCTTTATGTTAATGGAAAGGAAGTTGCTCACAGAGAAAACTATAAACCGATGTGGTGGTTCAATGATTATAGATTTCAATGGGATGTTGACATAACCGGAAAATTAAAAGCAGGCAACAATACTATCGCATTGAGAATCTATAATCCCCATCATTTTGCGGGTATGTTCAGAAGGCCTTTTATTTACAGGGTAAAATAAATTTGTCATATGATATTCAAGCCAGATTGGCTTGAGACAAAACAACGGCTGACAGACTTCTGGCACAATAAATACATAGGAAGGCCATGTATTGCAATATATTCGCCAGACCCGAAGTCAGCTCTTGTTCCGCCAGAAGAACCACTGTATGACAAGGATCGATACTTAAACATTGACTGGTATTTGAAAAATCTGTATTACAGGTTTTCTAATACTGCGTATTCAGGAGAAGCGCTTCCTTCTGATTCTGTAATGGCAGGGTACACCATTTCATACGGTGCAAAAGTTCAATTCAGTCCTGCCACAGTTTGGATTGAACCAATAGAAAATTTTGATATTGAAGATGAAAATTTATTCAAACTTGATTTTGATTCACAGGAAATAAGGCGATTTTTTGATTTTTACACGAAATTTGTTCAGGCAGGAAGTGGAAAATTTCTTATTGGGAGCCCAGCAATACTTCCAGGAAATGACCTTCTTTCAATGCTGATGGGTTCTGAAAAGTTTTTGATATCTCTCGTTGATAAACCAGAAGCAATGAAATCAGCCATCATGAAACTTGCGAAAAACTGGATTCTCCTTAAGAAGAAAATTAATGAAATTTACCTTCAGTATCAGGAAGGTTATGGAATATGCTGGCTTGGGCTGTGGTGCCCGTATTCTTTTACTTCAGCACAATCAGATATTTCCTGCATGCTGTCAGGAGAAATGTTTGAGCAGTTTATAATGGATGAAATTAAGCTTGTTGGGAAAGAATTTGGTTGTGTGATTTACCATCTTGATGGACCTGGCGCATTGCATCATGCTGATACTCTGTGCAAAATTCCTGAAATCAAAATGATTCAATGGACTCCAGGAGCAGGAAGTACCTATTCAGTAGAAAAATGGCTGCCATTGTACAAGAAAATTCAGGATGCAGGGAAAATGGTGATGGCATATGTGGCGCCAGAAGAAGTTGAATTTTTCATCAAACATCTTGATGCAAAACTTTCCTATATCGTGACAGGTTGCAAAACAAAAAAAGATGCAGAACAACTTTTGCTCAAAGTCGAAAAATTATCCCATCCTTAAACAATCTTTATCATCAGAAACATTTCTCTTGACACCTTGCTGATGAATTGGATATAATTTAGTTAAGTAAAAACAATTTGATTTACCTAAAGGAGAAAAATGGAACAGATCTTTGAAAACCTTCCTGATTGGATTAAGAAAAGATACTATGCCATTAGAGAAAAATTTAAGAATCACTCCTTTACATTTGATGATGCTTCTTCAGCACTGCAGGAACTTTACAGGGATTCTCCACAACAAACAAAACTTGTTCTTTCAGAATTAAAAAGGGCAGGGTTATTAAAAATTTCAAAAAATCCACAGGATAGGAGACAATCAATTTATAATGTTCTTGATATTCTTGAATCCCTGCCGTTTCCCGAGCAATCTCCAAAAATCTCAAAAGAACAGTTGACCAATATTTTGAAAACAGCGGCAGACATAATAAGAACAAGGGTTGATTATACATTTATCTTGCTTTTGCTCTTTTACAAGGCACTCTCTGACAAATGGAGATATGAGTATGAAACAGTAAAACAACAACTTGCAGAAAAAGGGCTTAATGGAAAAGAGGCAGTGAAAGAGGCAAGCCAGCCATATTATCACACCTTTCACTTCAGAAGTGAACTATTGTGGGACGAAATCAGAAAAGACCCATTGAAACTACCTGAAAATTTATCAAGAAGTTTGAAGCAACTATCAGAATTAAATCCTGACTACAAAGACATTTTTGCATCCTTTGATTTTCATCAGTTCACCTCAAACCAGGAAAATCAAATACTGTTGAATAATCTTTTTGAACTTTTCAGTAAGTACTCATTCGAAAAAGTCGAAGAAGATGTGCTGGGCGATGCCTACGAATGGATATTGAAATATTTCGCACCAACAAAAGCAAAAGAAGGCGAGGTTTATACTCCAAGAGAGGTTATAAGATTGATGGTCGAAATTTTAAATCCAGGTCCAGGACAACGGATTTATGACCCTGCCTGTGGAAGTGCTGGAATGCTGATTGTTGCCTATCAATTTGTAAAAGAAAACTTCGGAAAAGAAAAGGCATCAACATTATTTTTATATGGACAGGAGCAAAATCCCAGAACACTTGCTCTTGCAAGAATGAATGCAATCCTGCACAGAATAACAAACATTATGCTGGTTTCTGGAGACACCCTTTTATTTCCCAAGTTTAAGGAAAAAGACATGATAAAGCAGTTTGATTATGTGATAGCAAATCCTCCATGGAATCAGGATGGTTATGACCAGGATACACTAAAGAGAGGTGAGTACTACAGCAACAGGTTTCCTTTTGGTGCTCCCACAAAGCAATCTGCTGATTGGGCATGGATACAGCATATGATTTCTTCTGCCACAGAAGATGGGAAAATTGCAGTTGTTATTGATACTGGAGCAGTTTCAAGGGGAGGAAGAGAAAGAGAAATCAGGAAAAAGGTCATAGAAAACGATTTAATTGAGACAGTGATACTTTTGCCAGAGAAACTTTTCTATAATACTGGAGCGCCAGCAGTAATAATTGTATTGAACAGAAATAAACCTGAAAAGATAAAAGGAAAGGTTTTACTAATCAATGCATCCAAGGAATTTGTCCCAGGTAAGGCACAGAATACTCTTGGCAAAGAGAACATACAGAAAATTGTAGAAGTTTATAAAAACTTTGAGGAAGTAGAAAAATTCAGCAAAATTATAACCATAAAAGATGTTGAAGAAGCAGATTATAACCTTTCACCATCAAGATTTGTCAGTGTTTTTGACCAGGAAAATTATAGACCAGTTGAAGAGATAAAAAAGGACTTGAAAAAACTTGAAGTAGAAAAGACAAAGGTGGAAGAAAAAATATGGGAAATTTTATCAAAATTTTAAGTTGCTATACTATTTTTCCCTTGACAAGAATTCGTCTGAACCCATCTTCCACAAGGGGCGAGGAAAAAAGGAAGGAGGTCTCTCCCGCAACTTTTATTGTTGAATCCCTCTCCCTTGATGGGAGAGGGTGGGGGTGAGGGTGAAAAAAACGATGGTGGCAGTGAAGGCGAGAAAATGCTGGACGGAGCGAATTTTATTCCTGGAAATTTACTATACAACCACAATCGTATAGTATTGACATTTTTTATACGACTGAAGTCGGATAGTGGACCCTTAAAATTTGTTTCCGCAGTCATAAACGGTATTATGTAAAAATATGAATGAGAAAATCAAAAACGCATTGACCAAAATTAAAAAAAATTATGAAGATAAATGGATTTTAGTTTGGGTTGCAATTATTTTATTGTTTCTTGCATTAAACTTTCGGATAAAGTCCATGTTTCCTCCCCCCAAAAACATTTTCTACTATCAAACCATCTTTTTAGGGATTATTACCTTTTTAATCCCTTTTTTATGGAATGTTTACCAGAAAATTCTGGAAGTAAAGAGTAAAACCATAGGGAAGAATATAAATAGTATTTTGAATAGAGAATTTTATAAAAAGGCAGACAGATTATTTCATCTCCTCCTTTTACTTCCCATTTCTTTTTTCATCTTGGGAGGGCTGATTTTTTCTTGCTGCTTATCTGTTTTATTGATCTGGATGCTAATTGTTTTCTCTTTATTGCTGACTCTATTCGCTACGAAAATATATCAATGGATAGAACTTGAAAGTATTACATCTCTTGAGCAATTCATAGAGCAAAGTCCAATAAATGAAGATTTAAAGAATATTTTCGGCGAATTACTTGAGAAAACTGACGAAGAGATAAAAAAGGATTTTAGATTTAGTTCGGCTGACCTGATGAATTTATTTGCAAAGAAAATTGATGAGGGAATAGAAAAAGAGGAAAATATTACCTGTATCAACAGTATTTTAGAAACATTTCGTAATACCTTCGGAAAAAGAAGCTTGCAGGGGGTAGTTAACTCGGACTTCTTAAAAAAATTCTTTAAATGGTATCTTAAGGCATGGAAAGAATACAGAGTATTACGCGGTGAATTTATTGATAACTTTAGTTTGCTTCAGTATATTTTCGAAGACCTTGTAAGAAGGGTTCTAAGAGAAGAGCCTTCTCACTGCTATGAGTTTTTTGCCAAATTCAAAGAGCATATAGATATCTCATTAAAGGAAAAGGTGAAAGTGAATGGCAGAGAAGACCATTATGTTAAAATTTTAAAAAATTTCGGTAATGTTTTTTTTGAAGAAGTTTGTAAACCTCCATACCATGACCAGATTTGGGAAGCATTTCCTGATGAGTGGAAAATTACTGCAAAACATCTACAAAAGGAAGACGGTGGAATTATTTCGCGTATATTTTTTCTTATCTTTTTTGGATGGGCTCAACAGAGAACAAAAGGTTGCTCGGAAGAAAGATTTGATGAATGTCTAGAAAAAGTAGCAAAGGAACTATTTCCTGAGGTAGAACCAAGGTTATGGGCATCAGTGCTAATTTTTGTTATCTCTCCCTATACATCTAAAGAAAAAAGAGTAGAAGATGTAGTAAACATACCATGGACTTTTGGATATATTGGGAGAGAATTTGATTACGTGGTTGATGACGAAGGAGAAAAGGATGTACTTAAAAATATGTTTGGGGAATATTATAAAAAACAAGAGGAGGAAAAGGAGGAAACTATAAAACTTGCAGAACTATTGTTTGGAAAAATACTGAGCAAGGAAAAAATTGAAAAATACCTTGAAGAAATAAAGACGCTTGAAAATCAGTATGACAGGAACGATATAAGGTATTATAGATTACAGCGATTAAAACTTATTTTTGAACTACTTTTAAAACAATGAAATGGGAAAAGAAAAAATTAGGTGATTTGATAGAA
>JAKPDB010000027.1 GCA_029552985.1 bacterium | reverse complement strand
TGAGAAAAAACAATGAAGGGAAATCTTATACTGAGGCAGTCATGGCTACTTCTACCAAACTGCTCAGGACTATTTATGCCCTGCTTAAAAATAATAGGAGGTTTACTTAACTTGTTCATTTCTTATAGTTGACTCCTTTTTTCTATAATAACCCGATAAAGCGACTTTGACAAACAAAACATTGCAAAATTTTCTACCATAAGTAAAATAAAAATCGTGAACACAGAAATTTTTAATTATTTAAAAACCAATGAATTCACTATCACACCTCTCAGAAAAACAGTAAATTATGATGTTTTTCTGGTAACATTTCAATCTGGCCGCCCCACAGGCATAGAAATATGTGATAAAGTATCTGGCTTCTATTTTAGAGTACACAATTGCAAAAAAACTATCATAGTTATACACGGACTTTCCATGATATCTGTGACAAAATTTCTCTGTATGTATTTTGCAAAAAAGGGATTTTCATCTTTTCTTCTCATAATGCCCTATGCACCTGCAAGAATTCCCAAAAAAAGACCAATTACACGCTTACCACAAAACTTAGATTGGCCTGAAATTTTCAAAAATGGACTAATTCAATCAGTGGTTGATGTAAGAAAGACGATTGACTTTCTGGAAAAGGAGAATGAAAAAATTGGAATTCTTGGTATCAGTCTTGGGGCAACTATTGCAAGCATTGTCCATTCAATCGACTCACGAATTTCTTCTGGGATTTATATCGTTGGCGGCGGAAATCTGGCAAATATGCTATGGGAGTCACGAGATTTTATTGCAAGGATTTATAAGAGAAAATTATTCGGTCTTGTAGATAAACAAACGCTTATTTTACGTTGGAGGGACATTGATCCACTAACCTATGCTAGAAAGTTAAACAATGTCCTAATGATCAATGCTAAGTATGACACGTCTGTGAAGCCAGTGTATACCTTAGAATTGTGGGAATCCCTTGGAAAACCAGAGATACACTGGTTAAGATGCACTCACTTTTTCCTCACCCATATATTTTTCGTAAGAAGGCTCATTCTCAAGCATTTGAGGAAAACCCTATTATAAGGAAGCAAGAAAACCACCATCAACAAATACAGTATGTCCTGTGATAAATGATGCTGCATCTGAACACAGAAAAACCGCTAAAGGACCGATATCCTCAGGTGTTCCCCATCTTCCAAGAGGAGTTCTTTTCATTACCCATGCAGAAAATTCAGAATCAGTGTAAAGTGGTTCAGTTAACTCTGTTTTTATGTACCCGGGTGAAATACCATTTACACGAATATTAAACCTTCCCCAGTCAACAGCAAAAGACCTCACAAGTTGCTTCAAAGCTGCTTTTGACGCTCCATAGGCAGAGGTCGTGGGTCTTGCTACCTCTGACATCAACGATAAGACAATTACACAGGAACCACTTTGATTTTTTTTAATTAAAGATTTTGCCCATTGAGTTGTCAGTACAAAGCAACTTGTAAGGTTCACAGCAATAACCTTTTCCCATTCATCAATTGATAATAGATCTGCCCTTTTTCGTACAGTTATTCCTGCGCAATTAATAAGAATGTCAAAAGTGCCAGATTTAACCAGGAGACTTTTAAAAAAAGCTGGAATTTTTCTGCAATTTTGTAGATCGAACTGAACTGCATTACAGGTGCCATTGATTTTCTTTAATTCAGAAATTGCGTTTTTATTTTTCTTATTGTCTTTTCCAACAATGACCACTGTTACTCCTGCCTGAACAAGTGCTTTTGCAATCCCAAACCCTATTCCAGAATTGCCGCCTGTTACAAGCGCTTTTTTCCCTTTAAGGTCAAACACTTGACTATCCTCAATTAATTCTTACTTTATACATTATGGTTTTCGCAGGAAGCTTGTCTTTTTCCCAGTGCCTCTTATACGCAAACTCAATAGTTGTTTCACCCTTTTTAATAGCACTAAAAATAAAAATTTGTTTTCCTGGACTTCCAAGCAACTTTTGAGAAGCAGGTGAAATATACTCACTCTTTTTGAAATTTAGGATTTTATCATCGTATTTTACAAACCATTCATAGCCAGTTGTAGCATTGGATTCAAGTTCAATTTTGAATACATCACCTGCTTTCACAGTCAGTTCTGTTTCCATTTTATTTCCCTCTGATAATGAAACTGAAAAGGCGATTTCTTTTTGAATACATCCTAAGATGAAAAACATGCCAAATATCCATACGAGACACAGTTGGCACAATATTTTCATAAGTTTCCTTTTTTGGAAAGTTATAAATTATTTTACTCAATTAAAATTTTGTGTAAAATATTATACCTCAATAATGGTGGGTGTAGCTCAGCGGATAGAGCGCCAGACTGTGGCTCTGGATGCCGGGGGTTCAAATCCCCTCACCCACCCTGTCTTCTACTATGATAGGGGATTTGAATTGGAGCGAAGATGTATAGATCTGAGCAAGCGAAGACCTATGCGGCTGGTTGCCAGTGCGATGGAGAAAGAGCACTGATTGGCAAGCCCGCTGAGTCGGTGAAGTGGGCCGGATCGACCCGAGCCGTAGTGGGAGGCGAGGGCGCCAAATCCCCTCACCCACCCTGT
>JAKPDB010000172.1 GCA_029552985.1 bacterium | reverse complement strand
CAATGTTTGTGCCCGGAGCAAGTCGTATTGATACCTGATACATACCTTCATCTGTTTTTGTAATCATCTCAACACCAATTAAAGGAAGTAATACAAAACTTGCTGGTATGAGTATGGCAATCAAAATTAGAAATGCCTTTGGCTTTTTAAGAAACTTCTGCAATCCCCGTCTGTACCCATTTTTGAAGGCGTCAAATTGTTTTTCGGCTTTTATTACCCATGGTTTTTCACCAGTATTCTTCAAGAATTTTGTTGTCAGCATCGGTGTTAATGTAAAACCAACTGCAAGGGCAAGCAAAGATGTATAAACCTGTATCATTCCAAACTCTTTAAAGAATTGTCCTATAAGACCCGACATAAACACAATGGGCAGAAATACCACCATATGTGTAAGCATGGTCGCAGTAACAGCTGATGACACTTCCATTGCACCCTGCTCTGCTGCGATTTCTGCTGATTCTTTTAATTCCCTTCTATGACGATAGATGTTTTCAATAATCACGATGGAACTGTCAACCACAATTCCAACAGAGAGAGTCAAACTTGAAAGCGACAGGATATTCAATGTAAATCTTGAAATATAGGCAAAGAACAAAGTTCCAACAAGAGAAACAGGAATTGCGAGACATACAATAAGGGTGCTACCCAAACTATACAGAAAGGCAAAAAGTATAATACCCGTTAGAATGACCGCAATAAAAAGTTTATGCCATACATCATTGACAGAAGCCCTGATAAAATCAGAATTATCAACAACAATCGCAATTTTCGATCCTGCTGGAAGATTTTTTTCTACATCAGGGATCACCTTTTTCACATTATCAACGACTTCTATTGTATTTGCATCGGGTTGTTTTTGTATAATTAAGCCAACGGACTCCTTGCCGTTTGTTTTTGTTTTGTCTCTAATTTCTGCTGAAGTGTCCAGTACCCTTGCTATTGAATCGAGTTTTACTGTTCTTACTGTTCCCATAGACATATCAAAAACAGGGATATTGAGGAAAGGAATCTCAGCAGGATTTTTGAACTCAGTATTTACCCTTCCTGAAATCTCCCTTTCTGATTGGAGGTAATGGCCTGAAGGGATATTAACATTTTCAAGTTTTAATCTTTGCGCAAGTCCGGATAAATCCATTCCATAGTACCGCAATTTTTCAGGATATGCTTCAACTCTGATTTCCCTTTTTTCTCCACCAACCAGTTCGATTTTTCCAACGCCACTGACTGACTGCAATTTTGGCTTTATGTAATTATCTGCTATGTCATATATATTTCTTAGATTGTCTCCAGAAACGCTTAAATACAG
>JAKPDB010000153.1 GCA_029552985.1 bacterium | reverse complement strand
ACGAACAAAGGTCATTCTGTTCTATGTGGAAGGGGTGAAAAATGGCAGGGAATTTATCAGCCGTGTGGCAAAGATTACCTCAAAAAAACCCGTGATTGCCATCAAGGCAGGGCTTACTGGTTCAGGTTCAAAGGCAGCATCGTCTCACACAGGAAGCCTTGCAGGCATGGCAGAGGCATATGCGGCTGCATTTAAAAAAACAGGAATACTGCAGGTGTCAACCATGGAGGAATTGTTCGACCTTTCCCTTGCATTTGCCTATCAACCCATGATTAAAGGGGACCGTGTCGCAATCATAACCAATGCAGGTGGACCTGCTGTTGTTGCCACAGATGCAGTTGAAAAACAGATGCTCAAGGTTGCGCCTCTTTCTGAAGAAACCATGCGAGTTTTGAAGGACAATCTCCCACCCGCAGCAAATATCCACAATCCAGTTGATGTTCTTGGAGATTCAACAGAACAGGGCTATAAAATTGCCCTTGAAAATGTAATGAAGGACGATGCTGTTGATGGAATTATTGTCATCGTGACACCTCAGACAATTACCCGTCCTCTTGAAACAGCGCAGGTGGTTGTGGAAAATGCCAACAGATATAAAAAAACAGTTGTCACAAGTTTTATGGGAGGGGTAGCAGTTGAAATGGCAATCGATTATTTAAGACAGAGCAAGATTCCAAACTATGAATTTCCAGAAAGAGCAGTCAGGTCTTTGCGGGGAATGGTTGATTATGGGAGTTTTCTCAAAAGGCAGAAGGCAGAAAGAAAAAAACTACTCATTGACAGGAAAAAAACCGCAGAAATTCTAGAATCTGTGAAAAAAGCAGGGATAAAGACGCTTACTGATTTTCAGGCGCGAGAAATTTTTGAGGCATACGGCATCAGTGGTCCAAAAAGGGCTTTTGCAAAAGATGCAAAATCAGCAGTTGAATGTGCTGAAAAAATTGGATATCCAGTTGTGGCAAAGATTGTTAGCCCTGACATTCTACACAAAACAGAATCAGGTGGGGTAAGGATTAACATACAGAATGCAACTGAAATGGAAAAGGCATTCAATGATATTGTCAATTCTGTCAGGGCATATTCCAATTCAGCAAAAATTGAGGGAGTTGAAGTGCAGGAAATGGTTAAAGGCGTGCAGGAAATTATTATAGGCGTGAAAAAAGATGTTCAATTTGGACATCTTATTATGTTTGGTCTTGGAGGAATTTTTGTTGAGGTATTGAAGGATATTACATTTGGAATTGTGCCTGTTGATATGGAAGAAGCGTTTGATATGATAAAAGAAATCAAAAGC
>JAKPDB010000146.1 GCA_029552985.1 bacterium | reverse complement strand
ATATCAATTTTCTTGAAATCGTCAAACGAAACCATTTCCATTTTTCCTCCCCTTTAATCAAATTTTGTTAAGAAGGTGTTTTTTGAAAAAATTCAGTGTTTCAAACACCATTTCAGCAGTTAATCTATGCCCCACAGGATACCTTTTCAATTCCCAGTTTTCATCCGCATGCCATTGTGCATAAACTTTTCTTAAATTTCTGTCGATTTTATCAAGTCCCTTTGCAGGTGTAAGCAGGTCATACTCTCCAGCCAGAGAAAGATGGGGTCTTGGAGCAATGAGAGCATTAATGGAGGAAGTATCAAAATATTCAAGTAAAGATGGAACATAGTAATAAATGCCATGTCCATTTAATCTTCCTGTTTCTATTAATGCCTCAAAGTCAGTCAGGCAACAAATATCCACGCATGCTTTTACCCTTGTATCAAGGGCAGAAACCCACCAGCTCATCGTACTTCCCATAGAAATGCCCATCATGCCAAGTGTATTGGTGTCAATGTCATTTCTTGTTGTCAGATAATCTATTGCCTTTATGGTGTCATATACCATCAGTCCCCACAGTATCCTGCCTTTCCATATAAGTTCCTTAAATAGCGCACTTTCATCCCTTCCACTTCTATCTCCAAAATTCCAGCAATCAATCGTTAGTACAGCAAAACCATGTGAAGTGAGAAGGTCTGCCCAGGATTTACCTGAAAGCGCATTTTGTTTTAACAATAATTCATCCTTACCAATTTCATATCTGCTTCCATGCGCGTGGTTAAAAACAATGACAGGAAATTTCCTAGCAGCAGAGATTGGTTTTACAAAATAAGCAGGCACTGGTTCTATTCCATTGAGGTCAAGAACAAGTTGTTCCCATATGTAGTTTTCACACTTCTGATTGTTCAACATTTTTCCAGAAACTTGCCTGTTTCTATCCGGCAGTTTCCCAAGTAGTTTATAAAGACGCACGCGCGCTTTTTCCTGATTTTTCATTTATCTCCTTTTTTATACCTTGTATTTCACGTAAACGATATACCGTGTACCAGAAATGTGGGTAAAAATGTCTCTATTATCCCTGTCAGCAGGCATACCTTGATGAGTATAAAACGCAGTCATCACACACCCATCTTCAATCTCTATTGAACTGGGATACCCAATATCTCCGTGAGCACCATTAGAACATAAAATAATCTCATCTTTTATATTCCATGTTTTTCCATCATCTTCACTGATACATGCTCTCACGCCAAATGGAGGCCTTCTGTATCCATAGGTGACAACGATTCTTCCATCCCTGAGAGACAAAAGATTTGCAGGGCATCCCCATATATAAAGTTTCACTGGCACAGACCATGTTTTACCTTCATCAAGAGAATAGTTTGACCAGAGAAACCCACTCTTATCATCTCTCATTATAGTGAGAATTTTTCCTGTCTTTGTCATGCACAGACTTGGTTCCTCAAAAAATACGTTTCCGAATGGGTCAGTTCCTATTATTGAAAATTCATTCCAGTTATATCCTTTATCCTTTGATCTTAAAACAAGGGCATCGTAACTTTTCCAGTTTTTTGTAGCGTAAACAGGCATCAACAAATCACCACACGGTAATTCAAGAACTGGTTCAGTAGGACCATTCCAGATGTACCCTGGAATTTCAACCCTGATTGGTGAACGGTCCCAGGTTTTACCCCCATCTGTGGAAAATACAACACCAGTACTCAGCGCTGTGTGGTTGAAAGGTTCTTTTTTAACAACCTGCCACTCAAAAAAATTGGCTATCATTGTTCCATTAGACAGCAATGCTACTGAAGGATCCTGAACACCATTGGACCCTTTGTAAATCAAAAACGGCTGGCTCCAAGTAATTCCGTTGTCCTGTGAAACCACAAATACTGCTTCGCTTTCACTGTCAATATGTGACGAATATGGATATCGCTGGGGCGCCCTTCTAAAAGCAACAAAAAGGGTATCATTTTTTAACTTGAGAAGACAGGGATTATGAGAATAGAATTTTGCATCCATGTAAATAATATGTTGCTCATCTTCTACATAAAACCCTTTCATGGTTTATCCTTTATTGAGTATAAAAAATTTTTGCAAGAAAGGCATCTGATTTCTGAAAAATGAGGAATTACAATACTGTCTTTTATTTGTGTGGGTTGTTCAATAATAAATTCCGCAAAATCATCTTTATTAAACGCAATATAGGCAATTTTTACAAATTCGTGTAAACATATTGGATTTTTTTCAAAATCAGGGTATATCACAGGTCCTGTATCTACCTGGTACATGTTTGTTTCCACGCAGGTGTTCATGGTTTTTATGGGATATTCAATGATGGCTTCAAATCCAGCATTCTCATTGACAATCTGCGACCTGCCAATCAGAAAACATCCATTATGAGTGGCCATGATAACTTCTTTTGCATTTTTCAGTAATTCCACATGTACCTTTTTAAGGATAAAAGAAGGATGACCCCACACTTTCCAGGTCTGGCTGGTTTTATCATCGACAGAAACATATTGTTCCTCTATGAGTGGTACAAATGACCGAAAAATAATAATATTTTCTCTGTCCAGGAAAACAGGAAGGAAATTGTAATTGTCTTTTTTGAAAAGGTTTTCTCTGGCAAATGTATTTTCGCTTTTGCATGAAGCAACTTGAAAAAATTCCTTTGTCTGGCCTGTTTTCAGGTCGATAAGTTCCATCTGCGATTCAATGAGAAATCTCACTGCATTTTGAGGACCACTGGTTTGAATGTAAGAGTGTCCGTAATCGATAAAATCCATGGTTAACCTACTGTGCGCAATTTGATTTTCAGTAGATTTTTCATCACACTGTAGAGATTGCCCTGATATGATTCCAGACCAAATGCGTCGTGCAACTTTTTGTATTCCTGGTATATTAAATTATAAATTTCATGATTTTTTTTATCTGGAATATATGAAATTGGTTTGAACTTGCATAATGTTTCCTGCACCTGCCTCACGTCCGAAAATCCAGATTTTTCTTTTCCTGCCGCAATTGCGCCGAATATTGCTGCTCCAAGAGCACATGTTTGTTTAGATGCCGCAATTTTGATTTCCTTTCCTGTAATGTCAGCATATATTTGCATCAGCAGTGAATTCTTTTCAGCAATTCCACCACAGGCAACAATTGAATGTGCCTTTACCCCATACTCATCAAGTCTATCAATGATGACCCTTGCACCAAAACCTGTGGCTTCAATAAGAGCTCTGTATAGTTCTTCTGGTTTTGTATTGAGGGTAAAACCCACAACAAGACCTGTAAGTTTCTGATCAACAAGAACTGTTCTGTTTCCATTATGCCAGTCAAGTGCAAGCAGTCCAGAACTACCAGGTTTGATATTTTTTGCAAGACGGCTGTAATAGTCGTATATGTTTTTTCTTTTTTCAGGAAGAAATGTTTTCAGAAACCAGTAAAAAATATCTCCTACAGCAGATTGGCCTGCTTCAAGTCCGATAAAACCCGGAACTACAGAATCAGGTACAATTCCACATAGCCCTGGAATATCTGGAAGGTTTTTCTCTTCCGGGAAAATCATGATATCACAGGTTGATGTGCCAATGATTTTAACAAGAACATTTTCCTTTATTCCTGCGCCAACTGCTCCCATGTGAGCATCAAAGGCACCAACACTTACAGGCGTTCCCTCGCAAAGACCAAGTTTTTTTGCCCAGTATTTCGAAAGGCCACCTGCTTTGACACCAGCAGGGTATGCCTTCTGGTAAAGTTTGTTTCTCAAATTCTTAAATAAAGGGTCAAGCATTTCAAGAAATTCTTCGTCAGGAAGTCCGCCCCATTGCAGGTTGTACATTGCTTTGTGTCCCGCAGCGCAGATACTTCTTAAAACTTGAGAAGGACTGGTACAACCAGTAAGTATGGCAGGTATAAAATCGCACAGTTCCACAAAACTTGCGCTCGACTCAAAAACTTTTCTATCTGTCCTTGCAAGATGAAGAATTTTTGAGAAAAACCACTCTGAAGAATATACACCACCAATTTTTGAAAGGTATTCAGGTCTTACTTTTTTTGCAAGATTTGTGATTTCTTCAGCTTCATCCGCAGAAGTATGGTCTTTCCATAGCCATGCCATTGCATTCTTGTTGTTTCTGAATTCTCTTTTCATTGCAAGGGGAACAAGATTTTCATCAACTGGTATGGGAGTGCTTCCTGTGGTATCAACGCCAATGCCAATCACTTCTTCGCTTTTGATACCCTTTCTCTTCATGAGTTTTGTAAGTTTTCTTCCAATTTTTTCAAGACAATATAAATAATCAGCAGGATTCTGTCTGGCAAGGTGGGCGTTTTTATGGTCAACAATTACTCCATCTTTTCCTGATGGATAATTTTCAACCAGTTCAATCACCTCTCTGGCTGTCTGAAGATTGACAAGCACTGCCCTCATGGAATTTGTTCCGTAATCAAGTCCGAGTGCATATCTCTTCATAATTACTCCTTTTTTGTTTGTTATTTTAACAAAGCCAGTTCAAAAAGTAAAATCAAAAAGATGAGAAAATTTCAATTTTTGATGTAAAATATACTGATGAAAACATTTCATATCCAGTGGCACATTACAAATTCCTGCAATTTGAGATGCAGGCATTGTTATCATGATACTTATCATGCGTCAGATGACTTGAAATTCTCTCAAATTCAAATTCTTTTTGATGGGCTTGTTGAGTTTTTGAAGAAAAACAAATATCATCTGACTGTTGACATCACTGGAGGCGAACCCTTTCTTCATTCTGATTTCTGGAAAATCATTCAGGTGCTTGAAAATTGCAACAATGTATTTCAATGTGGTATTATCACCAATGGTACAATGCTAACAGAAAAAATACTTAATCAACTGGCGTGTTTTTCAAAAATCAAAGTGATAAAAATATCATGTGAAGGAAGCGAAAAACAATGGTTTGAAAGTATCAGACCATTTCCTTATGAAAAATTTTTGAAGATTCTTGAACTGGTTTCTATGTTTAAATGTGAAAAACTTCTGATGTTTACGTTACTTGAAACAAACTCAGACCAGATTTCTGGTTTGTTCAATCTTGTTTCCCGTTTCAATCTTGATGGATTTGTCATGGAGAGATTTTTCCCGATGGGAGCAGGCAAAAAACTGAATAATTTTTTTGTCACAAATGAGACATGGCAATCAACTATCAAACAACTTCTCGTTTCGTGCGGAATGCCTGATGATTTGACACTGGTTGTAGAGTATCGAGGTTTCAAGGTATTGAAAAAAAAACATAGATGGGAATTGTATGGCGCACCGTGCATTGTTGGTAAAAATGGTTGCGCCATTATGCACAACGGGAATGTATTTCCTTGCAGAAGATTTGCTTTGAATATCGGGAACGCATCAATAGAACCATTTGAAAAAATCTGGAAGAAAAATCCATTCAGACCCATGAAAAGGAAGAATTTAAAGGGTGTGTGTGGTGTTTGCAAAATTAAACAATGTTATGGTTGCAGGGCGCTTGCCTATTGTATTTACAATGACTATTTTGCACAGGACCCTTTATGTTTCTTAAATTTTTGAACCCTTTCCTCAATGATGGCATCTAAACACAAAGAACAAATTACATGGAGGAAATATGAAGGTATTAAATGATGACAATTTTGACGCTGTGCTGAATGAGAATGCAGTGGTGCTTGTTGATTTTTACGCTGACTGGTGTGGTCCATGCAGGATGATGGCGCCTGTGATTGAAGAACTTGCTAAAGAAATGGAAGGGAAAATTCTTGTCGCGAAACTCAATGTGGATGAAAATCCTGACATTGCAGCAAGATTTCAGATTTTTTCAATCCCGACATTTATTATTTTCAAAAATGGCAAGCCGGAACAGAAGATTATCGGTGCTGTCGGAAAGGCAGGATTGCTTGAAAAAATTAGTTCCTATATTGAGAGTTGACAGCCCAAAATATGTCAGGTATAATTACCCTGAGGGCATAAAAACTTCCGGAGAAACATGGGAAGAAGAAGAATACTGGTAGACCGAGAAATTCAACTGAGAGCAGTTTTGTACGTTCTGTTGTTCATGGTATTGACCAGTATATTTGTCAGTCTTGCAACATTTAATAGTGTGTGGTCGTTACTTGTTAATTATCTGACTGCAGCCAATGAAAAAAACCTCACGCATATCTTTGATGTCACATTCAAAACATTCGCAATTCGTATTACACTTCTGACAATATTTCTTGCGATTCTTGCCACGCTTGGAATGCTTCTTGTTTCCCATCGTATAGCAGGCCCTGTGTATCGCATCAGGCAGATTTTGAAAGAACTCCAGGAAGGAAAAAGTCCTGTATTTACATTGAGAAAAGGAGATAGCCTCAGTACACTGATGGATGAAATGAGGAAATTTGGTCTCACATATTTACATCTTGTTCAGGCAAGCAAGAGGGTTCTTGAAATCTGGAATAGAACTCAGGTTCAGGACATGAGTTTGAATCTGGCACTCAAAGATTTAGAAGAATGTTTCCAGGAAAAAATCAAAGAACAACAGGTACCGGTTGAAAAAAATTCAAACAGGGAGGAAGTATGAAAAAAGGATTCAGTCTTATTGAAAGTATTATTATTTCTTTCATCATTGTGTCTCTCGCTGCTATGGTATTGGGGCTTGTTTCAAGGTCAAGGGCACTTTCCAGGTCTACGGTTTGCCTCAATAACCTTCGTCAAATTTCTATGGCAATTGAAAACTATCAGGCAGATTGGAAAAGCAGTCCTAATCAGCTTTATAATCTTTTCCCCAACTATATCAAGGATAAGTTTACTTTCAAATGCCCTGAGGATAAAGAGGTTCTTTCTGGAGAACTTCCAAACAAAAACAGTTATGGAAACTTTTATGTGAATCGCTCGTTTAATGACGAAGACACAGGCAAACTTTATCTTTTCTGTCCTCGACATTTCAATGGAACAAAAGGAGTCGGTGCTTTTCTATCGTACTCTGCAAACATTATGACGATGAATCCTGTGACCTTGAATGGAAACAGAATAATACCAGGACAGGTTAATCAGGGTGGTACTTATAAATTTGCAGATGGAACAACAGTTACAGCAGACCCATCAATGAAAGTAGGTCTCTGCGGGTCCTTTATCAGCCCTGATGATAAACACTACAGCATCATTTTTGTGCCTGAAGATTCCAGTGGTTCATTAACAGTTGACCATCAGGGTGATTCAAGATTTGAAGTAGTCACACCCGGGCTCATTGCAGGTGTTAGCGGAACAAAATTCACTGTGAACAATACTTACGATAGCATCACAAATCAGGCGGTAACAACTGTTTCAGTTTCTGAAGGCAATGTTCAATGTGAAGACAGAACAGATGGCACAAAAAATATTGTGAAAACCCATGAAAAAATTTCCATTACAGTTGTCTGCCAGAAAATAGACATTACTTCTGGAAAAACAAAGAGCGTGCCTGTCAGGCCACTCAAAAAAATAAAGGTTGTGAAATTCTGAGTGGCTGAATGATGTCAAGAAAATGGACTGCTGTTGTAATAGCTATAATTTTCTTGGTCGTTAGTTTTCTGTACTCAATTAATGTTTTCAATCGCTTTACACATCTCACCTATGATTTCATAATCAGAAAGGTTTTCCCAGAACCAGCAAAAAATGTTGATGTGGTTCTTGTTACTGCCACTGAAAAATTTACTTCTGAGATTGGACATGAACCCAATAGATCTGATTATGCAAAGGTCATTCACCTGCTTGGTAAGTCAAAACTTGTGGTGTCTGATATTTTCTTTCCGTCTGTGCAATCAGAAATAATGGATAAGCAGCTCAGGGAGGCGTTTGTTGCCTATTCTGATAAAATTATTTTGCCTGTTTTTACTCCTTACAAACTTGATAAAAATAAGGCATTTGAGACAGGATATACTGTAAGTGCATTGAATGAAAATCATCCTTATTTTCAGACAGCAGTGAAACATACAGGTCACATCAATGTTTTTCCAGATTCTGACACTATTGTCAGGAAGTGCCCTGCGTTTATTTTTTATAAAGGACACCTCTATCCACACGTTGCCATAAAAGCATTGAGCATTTATGAGAAAAACATGCACATTAAGGTGTCAAAATTTTCTGGTTTCAGGAAGTTACAGAATACAATACCTGTTGACAGAAGTGGCTGTTTTGCCATCAGATATGTTTCGCCTACTAATCTTGTCAGCGCGATTTACACCATGGAAGACGTGCTGAAAGGAAGAATTCCTCCAGAAACATTCAAAGACAAAATTGTAATTATCGGGCATACCATCATGGGTTCAAAAAATGCTGATTTGATTCCAACCCCATTTGGAGTCCAGTTTGGCGCTCTTGTTCAAATGCAGGCACTACGTACTGTTTTCAGCGGAAATTACATCTGGTTTATAGACAAGAAAATTGTTATTATGTTTACATTTCTCATCATGCTTGTTTTAATGTTTGCCTTTTCATCTTATTTCTGGAATGGCACCAGATTTTATATTCTTTGTATTTTCGCATTGTTGTACGGAGTATTTTTCCTTTTTAAAAACAATGTCTTTTTTGACCCTGTTTTAGGTCTTGTGTCTTCAACATGTGCCTATGCCGCATTTGTTGTAGTGAATTTTTTCGAAGCAAAAAAGGAACTTTCAAAAGGTCACCAACTTCTTTCTGTTCTTGAAACAACCCAGAGGGAAATTGCAGCAATTGTTAGACCTCAGGAAATGCCAGGGATGCAAAAACGGGTATATTTACCCACAATACACGACACATTTTTTTACAGAACCCCTGTCATTACATTGAAAACCATTAATTCTCTACTTGGGATTTCTGATGGCGTTGTATTTAGCCATGATAGAAGCACAGCCAGTATTAAAATTCTTGTAGGCACAGAACAGACCAGGATTAATAAAGAGATGATTTCTGCTGCATTGAAAACGATTCAAAATGACAGGGTTAAAATATTTAACAGGTACCTTCCAGAAGATTTAAAAAGATTTGGTCTTTCAAATATATTGATTTTGCAGATTCTTGAAGAACCCATGATGAACATATACGGTATTTTCGTGGACAAAAAATCAGGACCTGTGTCTTCAGTAAGGGCTTTTACAAAAAATGATTATCAATGGATTGCATCGTTCTGTTTGCAGATTGTTGTTGCCTTATTCAATACACAACTAAATGATGCTCTCAAAAAATCTCAGCTTGAAACAATTTTGAGATTGGCAACTGCCATTGAATACAGAGACCGTGAAACAGGTATGCACATTTCGCGGGTCAGTGAGTACTGTGCTTTGATAGCCACAGAGATTAATCTTCCAAAGGTCGAGGTTGAATTAATCAAGTCCGCTGTGCTGCTTCATGACCTGGGTAAAATTGCGATACCTGATAATATACTGCTGAAGCCCTCAGCATTAACAGATGAGGAAAAAGAAATGATAAAAACTCATACGATTACAGGCGCAAAAATGCTCGAGGGTTCTGATTCTTTTATTCTCCAGGCAGCATATCTCATTGCGCTGTATCATCATGAAAAATTTGATGGTACTGGTTATCCTTATGGATTAAAGGGTACTGCAATTCCCCTTTATGGTCGCATTGCCTCCCTGGCAGATGTCTTTGACGCCCTCAGTTCAAAAAGGATTTATAAAGAGGCAGATTCTTTTGAATCATCTATACAGAAAATCATTGAACTTGCAGGAAAGGATTTTGACCCACAAATTGTTGAAGCATTTGTAAAAAACAAACATCTTGCGTTTGAAATTTATACAAAATATCAAGAGAACCCGCAATGATTCAGGTTTTTATCCTGGGGCTGGTCAGTTTTTTTGTGGACATAAGCACTGAGATGGTGTATCCGTTGTTGCCGATATTTATAACCGGGATACTCGGCGCAAGTGTTGCTGTACTTGGCGTCATTGAAGGACTGGCAGAAAGTACTGCAAGTATTTTGAAGGTTTTTTCAGGATACATTTCAGATAGGGTTCAAAAAAGAAAGTTCCTTGCGCTTTTTGGTTATGGGTTTTCATGGGTAGGCAAAATATTCTTTGCTATTGCCACATCATGGCAATATGTTTTCACAGGCAGAATTCTTGACAGGATAGGCAAGGGCATAAGAACAGCTCCAAGAGACGCTCTCATTGCTGATTATTCTGATAAAAGTAAGAGAGGATATGCCTATGGAATTCATAGAAGTTTTGATACACTTGGAGCATTTACTGGTGTTGGTATTGTTTTACTGATAGTTTCAAAAACTTCTTTTGATTTTCACAACGTCCAGATTTACAGAAATATTTTCTTGCTTTCCATCATACCGGCAATTACTGGCTGGCTAATACTTTTTGCAATTAAAGATAAACCAGACGTATCATCAAACAGGCAGAAAATTTCTTTATCCTTTAAAAATCTTCCTCGTAAATTGAAAATGTTTCTTGTTTTCACATTTGTTTTTGCTCTTGGCAATTCTTCAAATCAGTTTCTGTTGCTTAAAATTCAGAAAGATACTGGCTCATTGTTTACCACCCTTGAGGCATATCTGATTTTCAATCTGGTGTATGCTGCTCTTTCGATTCCATGTGGTAGAATTTCTGATTTAATAGGGCAGAAAACAGTTCTTGTTACCGGTTATCTCGTATATGGCACTGTTTACTGGCTTTTCGCTGGGGGCAATGGAATTCCTTTTTATTTTTTTGCTCTTGGCTTGTATGGATTTTACATGGCTCTAACAGAAGGTGTCGAAAAATCCCTGGTAAGTCAGCTTGCTCCTGCTGATATGAAGGCATCTCTTTTGGGTCTGCATGCAACCCTTGTGGGCGTTGGATTACTGCCAGCCTCTATCATCACAGGCATTTTATGGCAACAATTTGGACCTTCTATTGCCTTTGGCTTTGGTGGAAGCCTCGGTATTATTGCATCAATCGGACTTATGATTATTCTATAACACCAGCGCCGATATTGCTTGCTCTGTATCGATCCTTAAATTCTTCCCGTTTGCCCTTGTTCCAGGAATTAATCTTTGAAAAATATCCTGTGACCCTGCTAATCCATTCAACATTTTTTCCATGATGGGTCTGTTTGAGCAGTTCTATAAGCTCTCCTTCTCTAATGGCTTCATCGGTAAAAAATGTCAGTGTGTTATATTCGTTATCCTTAATAAGTATTCCTGAATCACCATTATCGTTTTTTTCCTCAAACTCGTAAAGATGAGGATACTTTTTCAAATGCTCTATAAATTTACTTCTTTCCATCTTCCCTCCTGGTTCATTTAAAAAATATTCAACTGATTTTTTGCATTTATCTTTATTACACCATTATTTAACTTAGAACACCATGGACATTCTTTTGAAATACCCCTGTAAACCCTTCCACAGTCAAGGCACGACGTAAATTCAGGACTGAAGGCAATCTGGGCATTTTTTGTGTTCTGGAAGACCTTAACAACAAAGTTTGATAGTGCCTTTGAGTCTGGTTTACTCTCTCCCAGCCATATATGAGTAAGAGCGCCTGCCTCAATAAGAGGATGAAAAATTCCTTCTTTTTTAACCCTTTCTATCGGAGATAGTGGTTCAGAAATGTTCAGATATGTGGAATTTGTGTAATAAACCTTATCAGGCAATGTACCCTTCAATACCTGAGTGCTTTGTAAAGGAAAATGTTCATAGTCCAATCTTGCAAGTCGGTATGCAGTTGACTCTGCTGGTGTTTGTTCCAGCACAAACCTCAGACCTGTTTCTTTTGCCTTACGGTCACACAGGATTTTAAGAAATGCCACTACCTTCAGGCCAAACTTAAAGGCATCATCAGATTCATGCAGTTGGCTGCCTGTATGATATTGAATCATTTCATTGAGACCAAGAAGTCCTATCAAATGAGTTACCCTGTGCATTCTCAAATATGGTTCACCATCAAGGTTCATGGTCAGAAGCGCAAGTGGACCATTTTGCCCATAGGAAAGGAGTGTTTCTATGAAATAACGTTTTTCTATATGAGCTTTGACGGCAAGATTCATCAGATTTTCAAGATTTTGAAAAAGTTTGGAATCATCGTGATTGGAGTTGTATGCTACCCTCGGAAGATTCAACGTCACATTCTGAAGAGCAGAAAACCTCATTTTCCATGGAGTTTTAGCATCTTCAATGTCAGATGCCTCAAGTTTGAACGACAACCTACAACATTCACTGATTCTCGCTGTATTATCCCTGTCAAAAACAAAATATGGATTGCCCTTTTCTGCTGCTACTATGCAGACAAGTTCAAGGAATTGTTCGTGACCTGGCGTCTGAAAGAATCTGTTTGTGATGTGAAGAAGTGGCTTGGGAAAGAAAAACGGTCTTCCTATACCATCTCCTTCAAGATAAACTTCAAAAAGTGCCTTTGCAAATCTTTGTGCGGTTTGCTGATATTCAACATATTTTTTTCCGGTTTCTTTTCCACCAGGACCTATCGCAGGGACATCAATGAAATGGTCTGGAATTTCCCAGTACAGATTTATGTCGCTGAAAATTGCCTGTCCACCTCTTGCAACTGCCTGCTGACTGTATTCATAAATAAGCATTTGAGCCAGTTGTTTCATTTCAGTATCAGACGCACCTTCAAGAAATGGAGCAAAAAATATGTTAACAGCATCCCATCCGATTGCGCCATTGAAATGTCCCTGAAGAGCAGCAGAAAATTTCACCATGTGCGCGAGAAGGGTTTCAGGGTGCTTTGCTGGTTTTGCAATTGAAAGGGCATTGGGAAGATGTAGCCCGAATTTTTTTACGTATTCAAGGGATTGCCCTGAACAATATGGCCTATCAATAAATCCAAGGTCATGCAGGTGTAAATCTCCACTTAGATGCGCATCTGAAATTTCTGGGGAAAAGACCTCAAGCAGTGCAAACTCCTTTTTGATCTGTTCTGCCAGTGTTAGGTTGGTTGCTTCAGGATTATGAGGAATATTTGCATTTTCCTTGTTCGGGCTGAAAATAATATTTTTTACGTCGTAAAGTGGTAGGCCAAGCCTGGTATATTTTCTTCTTGCCTCTTCCATACCAAATTCAACCAGTTTAGCATTTACCATTTCTCTGATTAAAGGAGCTGTAAGATTTTTTACCTTTGATGCAATAATTTCCTTTTCCACCTCTGTAGCAATGAAAGTGGCAACCTTTCGTTCAATACCTGTTTCTTTTACCAGCGAATCCACAATTTTCTCAATATCCCATAAAACAATATCCTCACCACTTGTCCTTACAAATAAACTCAGGTCTGTGGATTCCTTTATTCTTGCAATTTCCTGTTGTTCTTCAAGAACGTCTTTTTGGATAATTCCCTGTTTAATCTGTCTTATTCTTGCTCTTTTTTCCCTGTAAAGAATGTATGCCTTGGCTGTTTTTGCATGTCCTGTTTTTATCAAAACCTTTTCCACGATATCCTGAATTTCTTCAACAGTTGGAATTTTCCCTTTAAATTCCTTGTTCAGATAAACAGTTACTGCTTCTGCAAGGTCTTCAGCAAGATACCTGTCCTGGCCTCCTACACTCTGTGCCGCCTTAAAAATCGCTTCTGCTATTTTTGCCTTTTCAAAAGGAACAATTCTTCCATCCCTTTTCTGAATGAATTCAATTTTATCGGTGTTGATTCCCTGGCTCATGGTAAGTCCCTTTTATGTTTTCAATCTCTTTTTGAAATTCTGATATATCCTTAAACTGTCTGTATACTGAAGCAAAACGGACATAAGCAACCTCATCAAGTTTGCGAAGTTTTTCAATAATCATTTCGCCGATATCCTTTGATGAGACCTCTTTTTCAAACCTTTGTTTCAATTCCTGTTCAATTTCATCAACAATAGTGGTAATTTGCTCTGTGCTAACCGGTCTTTTTTCACATGCTCGCTGGATACCATTAAAGATTTTATCCCTGTTGAATTTTTCTCTTCTTCCATCTTTTTTCACCACAATCAATGGTTTTTCTTCAATTTCCTCATAAGTGGTGAACCTTTTTTCACAACGCAAACATTCTCTTCTTCTTCTTATTTGCAAGCCATCTTCGCTTTCTCTTGAATCAATTACACGATCTTCCATGAAACCGCAGTATGGGCATTTCATCGCAATATATTGTGTTTTGTAAAATTGTAATCCACTATATTTAGTTTGTCAAGTGTCCGAATTGCCTCATAAAAAATCCAAATGAAACTAAGTCGTTGCGTCATATAAAAATCTAATTGAGAATTTTCTCATCCCTGGAAAAACTAAGGATAACCAAAAGGTGAGGAAATGGGAAGGAGCCAAGTATGGGAGTAATATATAAGAATATACTGCTGCCCATTAAGGAAAGGGTAGAAATAAGAGGAAGGTGTGGCCAGCGTGTATGAATTTCGGGAAGAATTGATGGACTTTAACCGGCATAATAATGATTATCCAAGTTCATCTCCGGGATATATGACACCTGCGAATTTGAACAGAAAGAGATAAAATTAAATTTAACCGAGGGGCTAATTTTGTTTCTGACAAATAGGAAGCAGTACAAAAAATTTATGTTTTAATCAAACTCATATTCCATTTCGTCAAGCCTATATATGCGCCATTTGAAATCTTCCTTGCGCATTTTCAGTTCAAATCTACCAGCTTCTTTATATCGTTCTCCATCAGTTGTTTCAATATAAGCTGTGGCAAAAAATTTCACTATTGCATGTGATTTTTCCCTTTCAATTTCCACCTGGCTTACATCTATATCGAGGTATTTGCACATATTGATGTTATTTTTCAAAAAAATATAAAGAGTACCATAGGTATTATCAAAACCATCTCTGTAATCAAGGGTAAAATGTCTGATAAATTCATTTATTTGTTTTTTTTCAAGTTCTTCTATTACCATTGAAAGTGTCTTTCTAATTCTTGCATCTTCATCAGGGAAAAATATTAGTTTCACAGCAATGCCGGCAGCAGATATGAGTATCAGAAACAAAAACGCTTTCAGTATTAACTTTACTGCTTTCATCTGTAACCAATTGCTTTGCCAATAATATTTCTGATTGAAATTTGGGGATGAAAATGACCATCCCAGTAAGTCAATCTATTGTCCCCGCATACAAAAATATGATTTTCTTTCACGGAAAATGGTTCCACATTCCAGTTCCCTTTTTCTTTGATATAGGGTTCAGAAATTGCATGTCCATTAATATGTAGTTGCCCATTTTTGAACTCAACAACTTCTCCAGAAAAGGCAATCACTCTTTTAATAAAATACACATAAGGCCTATTTGAAGTTCTAAAAATGACAATATCTCCTCTTTTCACAGGATGAAATTTGTAAGCAAGTTTATTGACAAGAACTATTGAACCATCTTTTATTGTGGGCTCCATACTCATGCCAAATGCACGAAACCACTGGACAAAATAGATTCTTGTTACAATCAGCAATATTATTACGCAAGTTGTTCTCAGCAGAGCAATGCGCCAGTTTTCAGGAAATATCTTCATGAATTAGAAATAGGATTGTGTTCAAATAATAGATGTCTTATTTTTCACATCTTCTATAGATAGTTTACAGTTTTTTTATAGAATTGGTCAAATTAAATTTAAAAAATCTCCAGCATCCATTTTGTAAAAACTAAACAAAGGCATCTTTCATGGCTTAGAGATTAAAGTTTCCTAAAATCCTCCCTCACATCAATCCTCTCCCACAAGGAGTGAAAAAAAGGGAAAAATGTAAGGCGGTAGGGATTTGAGCGCCCTTCGCTCCCACTACGCTCAGGGTCGATCCGGCCTGCCTCACCGACTCAGCAGGCTTGCCAATCAGTGCTCTTTCTCCATCGCACCGGCAACCAGCCGCTGGAATTGCTGCGCTTGCTCGCAATTCCTCACTTCGCTCCAGTTCAAATCCCTTCTAAAGAAATAAAAAAACGGAGGGTGAGGGATTTGAACCCCCATGTCCCGTGAGGGACGGTGGATTTCAAGTCCACTGCCTTACCGTTAGGCTAACCCTCCAGTGTATCCATAATATATTATAACAGGTCATGCCGTTTTATTGAAATGCAATAAATTGACTTTAACTGCTGTTGGTTTTATTATTTAATCTATGGAGAAAATTGGTACTGAATATTTCAATAAGTTCCTGTTATATCTGCCGAAAATTCCTATGGCATTACTGATTGTGCTGGTAGGATGGTTTTTTGGGAAAGCATGGAACCGTTTTTATCTGAAAATATCAAAAAATTCCAGGATAGATGCGCTTGCGAGAAAATATATAGGTCGACTTGTTTACATGGCAATATTTGCATTTTCCATCATTATTGCTCTTTCAACTCTTGGTTTGAATATTTCACCCTTTCTTGCAGGAATAGGCGCTGGTGGATTGATTATTGGATTTGGTGTAAGGGAAACTGTGGCGGATTTTGCGGCAGGCATCATGATTTTCATTTACAGACCTTTCAAAATAGGAGACCTTGTAAAAATTGGTGGGGTTGAAGGAGAGGTTATCGCAATCAGTCCTGTGAATATTGAACTCAAAGCAAAGGATTCCAGGAAGGTCCTTGTTCCAAATCGCAGTGCATGGGGACAGATTATTTACAATTCAACAAAGGATGGGAAAAATATATTTGCCCTTCAAATAACTGTAGGTCAAGAAACAACAAATCTTGATGAAATACTTAACCCTGTTTTTCAGCAATTTAATGTTAAACACAGATGCTGTTTGACAGGTATTCTACCATCTGGTTTTAATTACACAGTTTACGTGGAACTTCCAAAAGAAATGTCGGTTGAAATAGACCAGATTGTCAAAAATATCTGGGTCCAATTAAAAGAAAAAAATATCAATGCCACAATTACCCTTCAATCGTGAAAAAGGTCAGATTTAAAGCAAAAGTTACTTACGATGGCAGTGGTTTTTATGGATGGCAGGTTCAGCCAGGAAAAAGGACTGTGCAGGCAGAAATAGAAAGGGTCTTATCTCAAATTTTTCAGCAGGATGTAAAAATTCAGGGATGTGGTAGAACTGACACTGCAGTTCATGCAATATGTTATGTATTTTCTTTCTCTGTTCATACAGATATGACACCTGCTGAAGTGATGAAGGCGACAAACTCACTGCTTGACAAAAAAATAAGAATAAAAGAGGTATCTTACGCAGAAAATAGTTTTCATCCAAGATTCGACGCAAGAAAAAAAATATATCGTTATTTGATCAGTGAATTCAATTCGCCCTTTCTAATAAATAGAGCATGGTATATCTGCCAGAAACTTAACATCGCGAAAATGAAAAAGGCAGCAGAATATATTGTTGGGACACACGATTTTGCATGTTTTCAAGCATCAGGAAGAAAAGCAAAAAACACTGTTAGAACGATTGAATATATTAAAATAAAACGAGAAAGATGCTGTATTGACCCGGATGTAAAAATGATTGCCATTGAAGTATGCGGAACTGGCTTTCTTTATAAAATGGTGAGAAATATTGTTGGAACTCTTGTGGATGTAGGCAGGAACAAAAAATTGCCAGAACAGATAAAAGAGATTATTGAATCAAAAGACAGGAAACTTGCATCAGCAACTGCCCCAGGATATGGGCTTTATTTGAAAAACGTGATTTACAAAAGGGCATCATGAAAATATTTATTGATAAAAACACTTTGATGAAAATTTTCAAAGACCGCGTTTTGTTTGATGTTTCTGCAAAATCTCTAACAAGTTTCAAAACCGGTGGGATTTTGCCTGTTGTAGTTTTTCCTTCAAATAAACAAGAAATTGAATTTTTATTGAGTTTGGAAAAAAATGGAATCCCAGTGAAATTTTTGGGCGCAGGTTCAAATGTTCTTGTGAGTGATTATGGATTTGATGGTATTATTGCAAGTACAAAAAATTTTTCTGGTGTTGAATATCAGGATGGAGTTTTAAATACACTGGCAGGAACAAGAACAAACAGTGTGATTGGTTACTGCATAAAAAATCAACTTACTGGTCTTGAATTTCTTGCAGGTATTCCAGGCAGTATCGGCGGCTGTCTTATCATGAATGCAGGAACAAAGAATAAAAGCATTTCAGATGTTGTCGGGGTTGTTGAATATATAAATCATGATGGCGAATGGATTAATGAAAAAAAGGAAAATCTTTTATGGAAATACAGATATTCGCAGATTAAAGAAAAATCCTTTTTCATTTCTTCATGCACCTTAAAAGTAGAAGATGGTGATGCAGACATAATAAAGCAAACTATAGCCAACATTATGCAAAAAAGAAAAACAAGTCAACCATTAGAATATCCGTCTGCTGGTTCTGTGTTCAAAAATCCATCAGGCCACTATGCTGGCAGGTTGATTGAACAAACAGGATTAAAAGGTTTCAGAATCGGGGATGCCGTTGTATCTGAAAAACATGCAAATTTTATTGTAAATCTTGGAAAAGCCACATCTTCTGATATCTGGAAAATAATCTGTCACATTCAGGAAACCGTGAAAAAACAGTATAATATCAATCTTGAAACAGAAATAGAAATCGTAGGGAGGTTCTCTTGAAAATCATCGTATTGTGCGGCGGAGACAGTCCTGAAAGAGAGGTTTCTCTGATTTCTGGTGATTCAGTAGCAAAAGCTCTTTCAAAGAAACACAAAGTGATAAAACTTGACCCTTCAGACAGGGGTTTTGCAAGGAAACTTTTGAAAATAAAACCTGATTGTGTGTTTATTGCTCTTCATGGTGGAAAGGGTGAAAATGGCACAATTCAAGGATTTCTTGAAACATTGAACATTCCATATACAGGTTCAGGAGTGTGCGCAAGTGCTATATGCATGAACAAAATTATCATGAAAAAAATTTTGTTATTTCATAAAATTCCTACTCCTGATTTCGTTGTTGCTGAGACAGACATTGTACCACACATTCCTTTTTCCTCTCCCTGGGTTGTTAAACCAGCAAATCTTGGTTCAACGCTCGGAATTTCTGTGGTTGACAGCACATACGAAATGAAAAAAGCACTGTCAAAAGCGTTCAAACTGGATTGTGAGGTTTTTATAGAAAAATTCATAAAAGGAAAAGAAATTACGATTGGAATTATCGG
>JAKPDB010000114.1 GCA_029552985.1 bacterium | reverse complement strand
TGTCCTTTACATCCACAATTTTCTGGATGGTCCCTTCTATCTCTAATCATCGCTAATATCTCAGAGTTTTCCCATATGTCAAGAAGGTGCTGCTTACTAATTGTTCCATTTTGTTTAACATTTCCAATTCTTACATCTGGCATAAAAACGCATGGTGTGATTGTTCCATCTGGCTGAAGGGCAAGATATGCTCTTCCGGCTCCACATCCCCCAATCAACTCTGCAAGATTTTTCAAAGTACCTGCGCTACCCGAAGAAAAATGTCCCAGCATGACATATTCTCCACATCCCTGCTGATACATCTGCTTACAGTACCTACCAAATTGTGGAGCAGTTGAAAGTAATGATTGTTTACCTTTTTTTAAATCATCGTAAAACAATTCAAACAGTTCTTCCCTTTCATTAGGCGACAGGTCATTTTCAAAACCTGCCCTTCCACACGGAATGTAATTATAAAAAACCACTTTCCTTATTCCAAGTCGTTCTCGCAACTCAATCATATTTTTGATTTCTGACTTATTTTCTCTTGCCACTGTAAAAGAAATGCAAACTTTATCCGCCTCTCCTGCTTTGACTAGGTTTTTGATTCCCTGTATCGCTCTTTCAAAAGCACCATTGACTCCGCGAAAACTGTCATGGACTTCTGCGGACGCTCCGTCCAGACTAACTCCATAATAAGCAAATCCTATATCTTTTAATCTCTCAGCAACTTGTTTGGTAATAAGAGTGCCATTTGTGTTGATAGACATGTAAAGACCTGCTTTTTTGCCAATTTCCGCAAGTTTCCAGAAAACAGGGTCCATCAAAGGTTCTCCTCCAGCAAAGGCAAATGTTGGAATATTGGTTTGTGTAATTTCTTCCATCACCTGAATTTTCTCATCCTCTGTCAATTCATCCTTTCGGCATGATGATAAAACACCTGCATCTTCGTAGCAATGTTTACATCTCAGATTGCATCTGGCTGTCGTATTCCAGACAACCATCAATGGCTGTGCAAAAATCATGGGCATTGAAGCTCCATTTTTAACCAGCGTCTCAGCCACATTAAGAAGGGTTCTTTTTATCATTGGATTTCTTATTGCAATGGCAAAATCCCTTCGTTCCAAGTGAAACAGTCTTCGTATATGTTCACATATGATATAAGACATAAGGGCTTCTCCATATCCCATGATTTTTTTAGCATCTTCATTTTCAAAACCATAACTCTCTATATATTTTTCAAGCTTCGTCCTTCCTTCTGAAATCTCAAGCAATTTCATAATCTGGTGTTTCGAAAACGAAGAATTTAAAAATCTAAAGAGAAGACCTTTTTTTATAGTTCCCTGGAGAATATTAGGTGAAACAGGGAAATTATTTAAATTCCAGAGTCCCATTTCACCTCCTTGTTAGGTTGATGTTTCAGTTTCGTATCTCATTCTTTTTAAATCAATATTTTTCTCCTTCAGCATAAGTCTGATGGATTCATAACTGATTTTATCAACCCATCCTTTGCTTTCTACATACTGTTTTAATCTATAAAGAGTCCATCGAGAAAATTTCAATCCAAGTTTTCTTGGCGAAACATGAACAAGACTTATGATGTTATCTCTCACCACATCATTAAATTTCTTTCGCATTCCTCTGGCTGGTGAACTGATAATCGCTTTGATGCCTGCCTGATTATATCGATGAATCCATTTCCTTAAATGGTTTGGATGAAAACCAAGAATTTTTGAAATTTCCTTTACTTCATACTGTCTAACACCAGACAAAAAAATCGCTTTTGCACGTTTTTGTAAATATTCGTGCCCTTTTTCCATCAGATGTAAAAGAAGTTCTCTTTCTTTTTTAGTAATTTTCTTAACAAATATCGGTCTCATCTCACCCTTTCTTTTGAAATTATTTTACCTATTCTTTTGAAAAATGTCAATAGTAAACGACTCATATTAAAAAACAATCCACGGACTTAAAACGCAGTTTTCTTGTCGCAATTTCTTAGTAACATTGCACTATGTGATATAATAAATAGAGTGTATAAATGGAGAAAAAAAGTGAACAACCAATCAAAGCAGGCAAAGTGTTTTCCAAATGAGGAGGGAAAATGGTCGGATGTACATTAGGCAGATGTTTCCAGGTTACAGTTGCAGGTGGTTCTTATCAGGAAGGACTTCTGGCGGTTGTACAGGGGGTCCCTTCAGGAATGCTTTTAACTGAGCAGGAAATATATGGAGATTTATTATTACGTAAACCTGGAACAGATGAACTTGCCAGCCCTCGCAAGGAACCTGACCTTCCTGTCATTTTCACAGGCCTTAACGCTGAGGATACAATTGAAGGAGCTGGAAATAAAAATCATACCAATGGTACACCCTTAACAATACTTATTCCAAATTTAGACAGGCATTTCATACACGTGAAGCAATATCAGGATACAAACCGTACACCCCGTCCAGGACACGCCTCCTA
>JAKPDB010000110.1 GCA_029552985.1 bacterium | reverse complement strand
TGACGACAGGAATGTTTACTTTTGGAGTCAGATCAACCTTGAGTTTTGGTAAAGAGAAAAAACCAAGGAGCATCACAATCATAAACATTACCATCACAAGTACTGGCCTTTTAATTGCAAGTTTTACAGGACTCATTGATTACTCTCTCTTTCTGTGATTTTGATTATTGTTCCATGTGAAAGATTTTCAAGGTTTGATGTAATGACCTTTTCTCCTGGTTTCAGCCCTGAAATAATTTCAATAGTATCATCGGTGTTATCCCCGGTTACAACCTCAATTTTTTTTGCTTTGTTTGCATCAACAATATAGACAAACGTCTTGTTGTTTTCTTGAAAAATTGCTTGCTGGGGAATAACAATAGCATTTTGTTTGATTCTGGTGATGATTTTTGCGCGGACAAACATCCCGGGTCTTGCATCTTTTGGACTTCCTGGCAAAGAAGCATAAACAACAAACATTCTTGTTTTGGGGTCAGGAGAACCAGAAATTTTCTTAACTTTTCCAATGATTTGCCTGCCATTTACTGCATCGATCTCAATAATAACATCCTGGCCCATTTTTATTTCAGGAAGATAATTTTCTGGTACCTTGATTTGCACATTGAGTTTATTTATGTTAAATAGCGTCATCAGTACCTGTCCAGGAGCAACGATTTCGCCAATATCCACATTTTTAATTCCCATGATACCTGAAAATGGCGCCCTGATTGTGCAATCGTCAATCTGGGTTTCAATAAGTTTCAAATTGTCTTTAACAACCTGTAAGTTTTTAATGGCTGACTCATAATTATTTTTCAATGTATTAAGTTTCAATTGGTAACTTTCAAGTTGTTTTTGTGAGATTGCGTTTTCCTTGAATAGTTGTTCCATTCTTTGCAGGTCCCTTTCAGCATCATTGAGTTGTAATTTGATTGTGTCTATATTGGTTTGGGCAACAACAATCTGGTTTTGAACCTGGGATTTTTGTATTTTTAATTGCAGGTCATCTATGGTGACAAGTGTTTGGTCCTTATTAACAATCATTCCTTCGTCTGCATGGACACCAGTCACACGCCCGGGAATTTTTGTCGAAATGTTTGCTTCCTCATCGCTTCCAATAACTCCTGTGAGGGTGATTGATTGTGTAAATGTTACACTTTTCACATCTGCAACTTCAACAGGTACTCCAGTTTGTTTCTGAATTTCTGATAGTCCTGGTGGAACCTTTGTTGTAATCTTTTTGTACAGACGAAAACCGAAGATTAAAAGAACCACAATGACAATTACTGTAACAGTTTTTCTCATTGTTTCCTCCATGTCCACGTACCTGCTGCTTTTTCGAGTTCTGCGCAGGAAATTTGATACTGGTAAAGATAATTAAAAAAATTGTTGTTTGCCTGGATTAGCCCAATATTTGCATCAATAACGTCTGTTGTTGTTGCCATTCCCTCGTTATATAGAAGCCGGGCAACTCTGAAGTTTTCTTCAGCAGATTCAATCTGTTTTTTTGCCTGCTCGATTTTCTTCTTTGCGGAAAGAAAATTAAGATATGCGTTTTTTACTTCAATTTCGATGGAATTTTTTACAAGTTCAAATTGTTTT
>JAKPDB010000107.1 GCA_029552985.1 bacterium | reverse complement strand
TTGTCCTATAAAACTGAGATGAAAAAATTTTTTATAATTTCTTTTCTGACAGAATTTTCAGGGCAGTTGTTTTTTTTCACACTGCCTCTCATTGCAATAAAATATGGTGCAACCTCTCAACAACTTGGCATTCTTGGTAGTATTACATCTTTGTTTTATATTCCATTTTCCATCTTATTTGGCGTTCTTTCAGGCAAACAGCTGAAAGTCAATTTACCGCTGGCGTCAGCTGCAGTAATTTTTTTATTCATCGTAATGACAATGTTAAGCAATTCAATATCCCATCTATACCTCATAGCAGCTGGCGCCGGTATCTCTTTTGCTGGATTCTGGCCACCACTGATGTTAAAGATGAAACAGGAAACCGAAGAAGAAAACACAGGTGAAGTTGTGGGGAAATTCAGTGTCGCATGGAGTACTGGAACAGTGCTTGGGCCAATAGTTGCAGGTTTTTTGTATCAGAAGCTTGTTTTCGCTCCCTTAATGTTATCCGCATTTCTTTTTCTCGGAATTGTAGTTGTTTTGAGTATTATGACATCCCATCCCTCTATTGAAAAAAAGATCATACAGGATGATAAGAAGGTTGAGCCTGTTTCAAATACAAAAACCCTTGTTGCAGCGTACATAGGAACTTTTGCTGTTTATTTTGCCTTTGGCGCTGTGAGAAATCTTTTTCCGAAACTTGCTGTTGACATTGGTTTACAGCCATATATAATTGGATTGTTATTTTCCATCATGGATGCATCTAGAACCATAACCTTTTTTGTTTTCAGTCAGAGGAAAAAACTGTATCAAAAACCATTTTTATTTACTATCTTTGGTTTTTTCGCTTATTTTTCTCTTTCAGGAGTAATATTCACAAATTCAATCTTTCTCTTTTCATTGAATTTCATACTTCTCGGCGGCACTCTGTGCGGAATCTATTATGCTTATACCCTTCATACCGCATTTTCAATAAACAAGCATCGTGCACTGGCTGTGGGCATTTTTGAAGCAATCATTGGAATAGGAGTTGCCAGTGGTTCTCTAATTGGTGGAATACTTACTTTCTGGCTCGGACAGAGGGCCCCGTATATGGTATCAATGATTGCTGGAGTGGTATTTTCAGTTGTTCAGGTTGCAATGACAAAAATTAAGTAATCACCCATTCAAAAGAGTTTTTCTTAATGCAATATAACGTCTGTACATTTCATCGTAATCATGATATAAATTTTTTTTCCCATCAATGGTAACGCCTGAAAGGTTTATTTTGCACTTATGATACAGGTTAAAAAGATTCATGGCACCAAAGCCAGCGGCTTCTTTAATTTCTGGCAAAAAAATTTGTTTCTTCGTAATAGTGGCTAAAAAATTTGCCACATGAATATTTCTGGATGCTCCTCCTATCATTACCAGCTGGTCTATTTTTTCTCCGTGAGGCAGAAATTTCTCAATTCTTTCAAGGTTTTCCCTAACTTGATAACATAGGGATTCAATAATTGCCTGAAGTATTTCCCGGGGCTTTGTAGAAAGGCTGAGATTGCAAATGGCGCCATTGGCAGTATTAAAATCAGGCACAACAATCACTCCTGATGGTTTGTTAAAATGAACCTCATGTTTTGGTAAAATATTTTTACCCCATGCATAAACAACCCCTCCATTGCTCAAAGCCGCCATCAGTCCATAAACACCCGGTACTACATGCGGGCCAGGAGCAAATTGCATCAGGCGGTCAAAAACAATTTCACATGTAGTAACAAGTAAGACCCAGGCAGTTCCGCACGAAACAAGAATTTTCCCCTTTCCAGCAGCACCTGCTCCCAGACTTGCACAATACTGATCGTGTCCACCAGCAAGCACAACAATCCCTTCCTTTAATCCAGAACCTCCAGCAAAACTTTTCTTTAATTTTCCGATCACGCTGGTAGCATCAACAATTTCAGGAAGCATCTGTTTGTTGATGCCAGCCAATTCAATAAGCTCATCATCCCAACATCGTCTTTTAATATTATACAGTGTCGTAATTGCGGCATTTGTATGGTCAAGCACAAAATTTCCGGTTAGAAAATAATTTATGTAGTCCGCAACAAATGAAATGCGAGCCGTTTTATTAAACACATCCGGTTCATTTTCCTTCAACCATCTCAAAAGTGCAATACAGGACCATCCACCCGGTACATATCCTGTTTTATTATAAAAAAACTTTTTGCCAAATTTTGCCACAAAATTCTTTGCGATATCCCTTGCCCTGTTATCAAGCCATGTTATTGCGGGTCTCAAAGGTGAAAGATGCTGGTCAAGCAGGACAAAAGTTCCACCCTGAAAACTCCCACTGATACCACTGATGTTCTTTTTCTGTTCTATCTTCATAATCGCACGGGTTAATGCACCAACCCAATCATCACAGTTTTGTTCAGCAAATAGGGGATAGGGAAATGTGATACCAATCCGTCTGGAAGCACTATTAATAAGTGTGCCATTCAGATAATAAATAAAAACCTTTGTATTTGTCGTACCACTGTCAAAAGAAAGGATTCTATCCATGGTTGATATTAGATTTTAAAAAATTCGAATTCCATAATACTGGCAAGTGTCCGAATCTGTTCTGTGACATCTCCATAAACCATTGCAAGATGATGAGTTCCTCCGATATTACTATATTTAGTCAAAAACTCTCTAACATCTGTCTCAATTTTAAGAAGAAAATGTGGAGATACGATATCATGAAAGAGTTCTGCGTCTTCAATGTACCCGGTGGTTGTGATCATACGAAAGGTTTTTTTCCTCCATGGCGCAAGATTGAATAATGTTACATAACCAGGCTTCATTTGAAATAAAAACATGCTTGTGGAAGTTCCTTTTTTCAAAATGCTCATATCCTTTTTAACCAGTTTTATCTTCAAAGGATTTTTCGCCATTTTTAAGTTTGACTCACCCATGTGCGACATAAAAATCCTGTGATTTTTATAATCAGTTGTGAACATCTCTGTGAATGCGGCAGGCGGTGCCATCTGTTGAAGTATCCACACCCCAGTTGAACACACAACATCTCCTTCCCCTCCATATCCCACACCTTCAGAAATAAACTTTGAAATCGCAGCAAATGGCATTGTATAATTTTTATTTCCAAAACCCATGAAATTGATTGCCAGCGCTTCAAGTTGATACTGGTTAATGATTGTTCTTAAGGCAAGTTCCAGACGAATCGATTTTTCTCTCGTTTCAATATCAAGATCATTGTCAACATGAAACTTTTTATTCTCATCCTCAATGACTCTATCTATATCGTTAGGGGAAATAGTATCTGCTATCTTATACAACTGATGCATTTTAATTTCAATAATTTTTGGACCCATCTTATCTATCATCTGACTATCAGGAATTGAAAAATCTCCCATATTTTTGAATCGGCCTCCAATCCGGCCTATATTTAATTTCTTCAAATCGCGACGGATTGCAGCACATTTACACCATTGCTCAACTTCCTTAAGGGTATCTTTCTGTGAATAATGTCCTGTGATAATAGTAAATGGTACATCCTTTCTCAATAAAACACTCGCAAGGTCCTGAACACCGTGCATACCGTGATTATCCATCATGTCAGTTGAAGAAAAATTTTTTGTTATTTCAAACAGTTGCTGGGTATTCCATATGAGAACCGGAAATTTCCTGAAATTGATAACAGGTTCAATAATAAGACTGGGACTGTAAGAAAGAAATACAATAATAATCCCATCTACATCGGATTGACTCATTTGCGCGTATGCTTTTTCTACGAGGTCTTTTGTGTAAGATATTTCTGAAGGAATGATATGTGCAAAACTACAACATTTTTGCACAAGAAATTTGAAATGTCTGGAAAGATCATCTACAAACTCTGGTATTTTCTTCTTATACAGATGCGCAGTAACACCCAGCATGCCAATTCTGGGCTTTCTCGCCATAGTACGCCTCCGTTTATATGTCCTGCGAGTTTTCAGTTAATTGTTTCATATATCGCGCTTCGGTAAAAAATTCATCAACACTCATATCTCTTAAAAATACCAACCCTCTTGTTGCCCTTAATCTGGGAATTTCATTTGAATAGAAAAAATCCCGGCCCAAACATATCTTAAGGGCAGAATACTGCTGAACCATAATCCTCTGAGCAAGGTCACAAAACGGTCCATCATATTCATAACTCGGGAATGACGCGCTTGTTTGAGACCCGAAACAAATATGAAAAGCACTTTTCATAATCGCAAACGAATTCATTGACACAGGCACAATGATATCTGCCTCTGATGGATGAAATCTATACCAGATATTCCTGTATCCCCATACTCGCACAGGCCTATCGGGATGTTTTTTTAAATACAATGCCAATGCTTCTGCAATTGCTTGAAAAACCTTGTAATGCGTATCAGGTCCGCTTGCCTCTGGGTCCATTGCCACTGTAATAATATCAGGTCTAACTTTTTCAATCAAAGATAGAACCGGGACAATATCCTCATTTAACTGTGGCTTCCTGGTAAAAATATCCCCTGTATAAAAAGGTAATCTGAGATGAAAAATATTTTCACAATTAAATCCCAAGTGTCCCCATAAAAGTTCTTCTTCCCATTCTCTGATCATGCCCTTGAGAAGTTGAACATCTGAGATATCTTTTTTCCCTGGATACGAGTTTTCAAAATATCGAAAAAACCACGAAATTTTTCGTTTTATTGCATGAGTATCATACGAATTCACAATGGCAACAAGATTTCTCAACATTCTTCTTGCCATGGCTTCATTCTGAATGTCAGGACTGTCAGATGCGACGCCATCGAGATAATGATAAACATCTCTGATTCTTGCGACAATGTCATCAGGGTTAAAATATTCTGAATCAAACAACTGTCTGAACTGTTTTGTTTCAAGAAAATTTTCGAGATTTTTTAACTGTAAAACAACATAGTCGTTTGTCACTGAAGTAAAACCGCTTGTCAGTGTCGCAAAATAGTGTTTGTTCAAAGGGGTTCTTACAAGATGAATGATATAGGGCATATATCCAAGCATGATATCATCATGATGTGGTTCTGTATGCAAAAATACGCAATTTTCAATGGTCCTTGTACCTTTTTCTATTTTTTCTTTCAAAAGCGAAGAAACAGATTTGCTGAGGGATAAAACATCTTTTTCTTTGTTAAAAAGAAACATCCCTTTTTGATCCTGACAGAAATCAGATTCAGTTAAAGATTCCAAAGTCTTGCCATTTTTCACTGCAATATCAATAATGATCCGATTGACATCAACAGAAGATAAATGCGGCTTTTTTTCAAGCTTTCTTATGGTTCTCTCCTCAAGAAGTTTTGTTGCTCCGGATGTCAAATAGAAACACGAGCCCTTCAGCTTTCTGAGAACTGTTGCAGGATATTCGAGCGAAGTTTCATTCACAATCGCGTCTCTTATAACAGCTGCCTTACTTTCCCCTGCTGCAATAATAATGGCTGTGGTGGAAGGGTTGAATGTAATTGTTTGAAGCCCGATGGTCATGACAACTTTTCCTCTTGCAGAGTCAATGCCTCCAAGGTCAGTGGCTGCTGCTGCAGCAGTTTCATAATTAATAGGCGCAAGTCGTGTCGTACTAAAATGGTCTGAACCTTTGATATTAAAACCAATGTGGCCATCCGGACCTATTCCTCCAAGAAAAAAACCAATTCCACCAAGGTCTCTGATCTTTTGTTCATACTCCATTGCATACTGGTCGGCTGAAAAAATCGCTTTCTGTTGAAGTTGTTCCATCTGGTTGACTGGTTGCCTGTACCTTAAGGATAAATCTATTTTTCCATCAGGGAAAAGTTCACCAAGATTTTCTCCATGTTTACAACCTGTTGTCCATGCATTAATCAGCACTGTTTTGTTTTCGTCCAGTCCAAATTTTCTTATATAAAAGTTTTTTATGTACCATACAAAACTGTTTTCCTGTTGGGGATTCATAGGGAAAAATTCATCAATCTGAACAAAAATAAAAGATGACATATCAGGTTTTGATGAAGTATCCATCTCATATTTTTCCAGAAGTTTTTTTGTATCCTTGCTATCCCAGTTATTCAGAATGGACCATGTCCAGTGGATAAAATGTTCAGGCGTCTTGCCTGTCGGCAGCGATATCACTCCGGTTGGATTTTTCTGACACCACTCAATAAATCTCAGCGCTGTAATTTTACCAAGGGATGGAAAATCCGGTACCTCAAGAATTCTGATTTTTTCCTCAGGAAAATACTGGGGCTCAAATCCAGATTGTCTTATCGCAATATTTTCAACCGAGGAAGAAAAATCGTAAACTCTCATCTTTCTCCCTTCATTGAAATTTCAAAATTTTCCATTCTTCATACCTGTGAAAGTCAAATTTTGTGATCGGGCTATATGTCAATGTTTCAACACCGTTTTCAAGATATATTGAATAATCGTACCTGCAAACATTAAATAGCCATTCATCACCTGGTAAAGGCGATTTCTTCACTGTAGGTAATGACTTAAAGGGAATCGCAATCTCAACAGTCCAGTACTGGTCAATATCGTCCCACTTGTTCAAAGTTCCCTTTATTTTCACTGCTGATTTTAATCCAGAACAATTCCATTTTGCAAATCTAAAAAACATGTTTCCGGTAAGGGTTCTTCTTCCGATAAACGCATCCAGTATTATATTTCGGGGTGAAACCTCAAATTCATAATATGAATCCTTTGAGGAATCTGGCTTGAAAAATACTTCAACAACGTCTTCTTCATATAACGGCGCATCTCGTTTTTCGTATGTTGCCCATATATCCATGTCATAGCACTTAAAGGCGACATAAAAATACTGTTCATCGTACAAACAACAGGCAATGGTTTTTGAAACAGGTTGTTCAAGAGAAATAATTTTGACAAGTTCAACAGGTACTGCATTTTTCCATTCTTTTTCATCGAGATTCCCGTCAATAACGATTCCTGTCTGTACTCGATTGCATGGAACCACAGATGAATTTGATTCTTGCTGGCAGTTTAACAGCCCGGCAGTGAGCAATATTATGAGCAATACATGTCCGAATTTTTTCCTCATCGCAATTTCCTTTGCTGAAATTGTTCAATTTCTTTCAAAAGAAAAGAAGCAAGAACCTTCTTAGAAAAACCAGTGCAATTCTTTATTCTACCGTCAGAATAAAGAACAAAGATTTCACCACGGCCTGGAAATTTCCCAAAATTTTCTACTGTATTTGCAACAAGTATGTCAAGTTTCTTATCAACTAATTTCCTTTTTGCATTCTCCAGTACATTATTGCTTTCCAGAGCAAAACCAACAATGATTTGTTCTTTTTTCTTTTTCTTTGAAACACTTTTCAAAATATCAGGGTTTGGCACAAGTTTTAACGTCCAGGATTTTTTGAGTTTCAATTTTTCAGGAAATTTCTTTGCCGGTCTCCAGTCAGAAACTGCCGCAGTCATCACCAACACATCCATTTCTGGAAACATTTTTTCCACTTCATGTTTCATCTGTAGTGCTGATTCTATCTGAATTCTTTCAACCCCTTTAAGTTCTGGCATGTCACAAGGGCCTGAAACAATCACCACTGAATGTCCTTCTTCCTTGGCTTTTTTCGCTATAAAATAACCAAGAGTTCCTGTGGCAGGATTGCTGATAAATCTAACCGGGTCAATATATTCTCTTGTTGGTCCTGCTGTGATAAGTATCTTCATTTTTCACTTTTTTCAAGAGCAAAATATTCAATCTCAGCATGAATAAATTGGTCTATTTCACCATCCATAACTGCCTCAACATTACCTGTTTCAACCTGCGTACGGTGGTCTTTCACCATTGTATAGGGACAGAATACATAGGATCTAATTTGACTTCCCCAGGCAATTTCCTTTTGAGCATCCCATTGTTCTGCTTCTTTTTTCTTTTCTTTCTCAATTTGCATCTGATACAGTCGGCTTCGCAAGATTTTCATCGCCATCTCACGATTTTTATACTGACTTCTTTCGTTCTGACATTGTACAACAATTCCTGTTGGTATATGTCTTATTCGTACTGCTGTCTCAACTTTATTGACATTCTGACCGCCCTTGCCTCCAGAACGAAATGTCTCAAGTTCGATATCTTCCTCTTTGATTTCTATTTTGATGTCCCTGTCCACTTCTGGAATCACATTTACAGCAGCAAAACTGGTGTGACGCCGTTTGTTGGCATCAAAAGGAGATATTCTCACAAGCCGATGAACTCCTGTTTCACCTTTTAAATATCCATATGCATAATTACCGGAAAACACTGCTGTAATCCTTTTCAAACCCGCTTCTTCTCCGGGTAAAAAATCAACCACTTCAACTTTTATATTTTTTCGCGCTGCCCACTTCGAATACATTCTAAAAAGCATACTTACCCAATCACACGCTTCTGTACCACCGGCACCGGCATGAAGCGTAAGAATTGCATTATTTCTATCTGCAGGGTCAGAAAAATAAATTTCCATCTTAAAATTTTCAATTTCCTTTGAAATTTCGTCAAGAATACCAGATGCTTCTTTTTCAAGTTCAGGATCTGGATTTTCATCAAGGAGTTCAATACTTGCAGAAAAATTTTCAAATAACCTGGTGATTTTATCAATTTTTATGCGTTTCTCAACAAGTTGACTCCATTCCTTCATTTTTTCGCCATCCATTTTGGGATCCCAGTACCCCTTTTCATTTTTCTCATTCTCGAGAGACAAAAATCTCTGTTCTTGCTGATCCCATTTTATTCTTTTCTTGATATCCTCAAATGTGGCAAACAATTGTTCGCTTTTGGTTTTTAATGTCTGTTCCATAATCAAGATTCCCGCGTAAGAACCCTCCAGATTTCCTCAAGCAATGTGTTAATACCTTCGTTGGTCACACTGGAAATAAGAAAATATCTACCTGTGATTTTTTCTAATTCTCGAATGTTATTGTGAGACACCGGTAAATCGATTTTTGTGCCTACTACAATTTCTGGTTTTTCAAGCAATGTGACATCATAACAGCCGATTTCGTTTCTGATGTTATGATATCTTTTTGCCACATCCGGGAGAGAAAGATCAATAAGGTGAACCAGAACCTTTGTCCTTTCAATATGGCGCAAAAATTTCAACCCGAGTCCCGCTCCAGAAGAAGCTCCTTCAATGAGACCCGGTATATCAGCAGCAACAAATTGCCTTTCATTGTCCACAACCACAACTCCGAGATTTGGATTCAATGTTGTAAATGGATATTCTGCAATTTTTGGCCTGGCATTTGAAATTTTTGAAAGAAGCGTGGACTTACCGGCGTTTGGATATCCAATAATACCAACCTCTGCGATTAGCTTCAACTCAAGCTTGATAAATTTTTCTTCGCCAGGTTCCCCTGGAGTGGCTATCCGTGGCGTTTGATTTGTCGAACTCTTAAAACTTGCATTGCCCTTTCCACCTTTTCCACCTTTGGCTGCAAGTACTTGGGCACCATCTCTGTCAAGATCTGCCAGTATAACTTCCTTTTCTCCTTCTCTGATTTCAATAACAACTGTTCCAGGCGGAACCTTCAGAATCATGTCTTTGCCATCAGCTCCAGTACGATTATTACCTTCACCCGGTTTTCCGCTTTCAGCTTTAAAATGCCTGTGATAATAGTACTCCCTCAGTGTTTTTACGTTGTTGCACGCTCTGAAATATACAGATCCACCCTTTCCACCATCTCCACCTGATGGTCCACCTTTTGGCACAAATTTTTCTCTTCTAAAAGCGATGCAACCAGAACCTCCATCACCTGCCTTTATCCATATTCTTGCTTCATCAACAAAATCAATCATCATATTTCCCCGCGGTCAACTTAAAAGCAAGAAACGCAAAGAGTATAAATACTGCAACCGACAGAATCAATAAACCCATGTGCATTATTCGGATACCCATCAACAAAAAAACACTGAGAACAGGTAATAGCAAGATAGCCAAGCTAATGTTTGTGCTTGCGTGTTCAAGACTCCTGTTATATCTCTCAAGACGGCTGACAATTTTTTGTTCAGTTTCCACTCTTTCCCTGTTGAGTCTTAAAAATTCCTCCCAGTTTTCAGGAAATTCTGCAAAAAGATTTCTGTAAGAAATAAAAAGGTTTTTTATATCCTCTATCCAGAAACGTTGAAAAACCCCTGTTTCCAATACTGGTTGCCAGTATGACCTGCTGAGATTCAACAAACTTTCTCCTGGATTAATTCTGGCACATATTGCTTCAAGACTCATAAGGTTTCTTGCAAGCAATCCTATTTCAGAATCAAGCCTCATATTCATTTTTCTTGCCAGGGTCATTAAATCGTAGACAATGTCTGCCAGATGCACTTTTTTCAGAGGAAGAGATCCATACTTATCAACGATAAAACCTACATCTTTTTCAAAATTTTCTGGCACATGATATGACACACCAAAAAATTTTTTCAGATGCGGAAGAGCTTCTGAAAGATTGCCATTTAACACGCCAGAAATGATTCCCGCCATTTGTTTTCTTTTTTCAAAGGACAGGTACCCAACCATACCAAAGTCAACAAATGCAATTTTCCCATCATCTGTCAGCATGATATTTCCAGGATGAAGGTCTCCATGGAAATAACCTGTTTCAAAAAGTGTTTGAAACAATCCTTTCACAAGACGCTGCGGTATATTTTGTTCTGGATGAGAAACATCAAAAATTTTCATTCCGTGTATCTGCTCCATTGTAAGAACCCTTCTGGAGGTATATTCCCACAATACGTGTGGCACCATGATATCGACTTTCTCATAAAATGCCTTTAATTTCTCCATCATTCCTGCTTCATAAATAAAATCCATCTGCCTTCTCAAATATTCTCCTGCTTCTTCCAGCAGATTTGATATATTCCACTGTTTCAATTCAGGAATATGCTTTGAAGCAAGCCGCAAAATTTCCTTTAATACCTCGATATCTGCTGCAACAACCTCTTCAATACCAGGTCTCCGCACCTTGACAACACACCTCTGTCCAGAGGAAAGCCTGGCAAAATGCACCTGCCCGATTGAAGCAGAAAATTGGGGTTGTTTTGAAAATTCAACAAAAATGTCTTCTATCTGTGTCCCGAAATCTTCAACAATCGTTTTTTTCACCTCTTCAAAGGAAAAAGGAGATACACTATCCTGCAGTTTAGACAATTCCTTAAGAAAATCTTCAGATAGAATATCAGCTCGCGTACTGAAAAATTGTCCAATTTTTATGTATGTAGGACCAAGTTCTTCAATAACACAACGTAATCTTTCTGCTGTGCTTAATAACTGTTTCCTTTTGGGTACTGCTGCTCTATGAAAACGAAGAATTCTGAAATGGGGTTCTCTAAAAATTCTGTCAATAAAATATCCAAGGCCGTGTTTGATAATTGTTCGCAGAACAAAACTGACACGACTGGCAAGGCGATATTTTCTTCTGACTCCAAGGATGTTCATTGGTTACCATGCTTGATATTCTCTATTTCTTTCTTCAAGTTCTCTATTTCTTCTTTTGTCGCAACACCAAAAACTTCCGCAATTTTCTCTTTTTCTATTTCTTTTATTCTTGACATTTTTCCAAGTATCCGGGAGAAACTTTTCTCAATTTTTTCTTCAAGATTTTTTTCTTTTACTTCTTTTTCGAGATTTTCCAAAATTTCTTTTCCCTTTTTTCCGGCAAGAGAAAGGGAAGCAATCCCGAGAGCAAGTACCTTGTACAGCACATTCTTTTTTTCATCCATCTTTCCCCCTTTTTAAAAAACAAATTTAACCAACTGACTTCTTGAGAAATCTCACTTTTCCTTTACCCGGACACATCCAACCAATTTTAAAAGACCTGAAGCCGTATTTCTGAATGATTGATTGTACCCTGTCAACATTGCGTTCAGGAAGTGCCATAATTAATCCTATTCCCATATTGAAAACATTGAACATTTCCTTTTTCGTAATCTTTCCATTACTCTGTATCATATAAAATATTTGAGGTATCTGCCAGGAATTAAGATAAATTTCAGCATCCAGATGTTCAGGCAGAATCCTCACCAGATTACCAGGGATGCCGCCACCAGTAATATGTGCAGCTGCATGAATTAACTTATTTTCAGCAAGAAAAGAAAGTAGTGTCGAATAAATGTATGTGGGTCGTAACAATTCTTCTCCCAGAGACCTTCCCAATGGTATCTGGTATGCCCCAAGCATCTTTTTCACACCCCTACCTGAGAGAAGAACTTTTCTTACAAGTGAAAATCCATTTGAATGAAGCCCATTTGAAGCAACACCAAGCAGTACGTCACCGTTTTTCACTTTCATTGGTCCCAGTATTCCATCTGCTTCAACTACACCAGTACAAAAACCTGCCAGGTCAAAGTCATCTTCAGAATATACATCAGGCATCTGCGCTGTTTCACCCCCGGCAAGAACACATTGCGACATTTCACAACCCTTGATTATTCCTTCAACAATCTTCTTTTCTCTTTCTATTTTCAATTTGCCAACTGCAATATAATCAAGAAAAAATAGTGGCTTTGCTCCACAGACAGCCACATCGTTACAGTTCATTGCCACCAGATCAATACCAATTGTATCGTATTTTTCAAACGCTTTCGCGATAAGAATTTTTGTTCCCACACCATCACAGGAAGCAACAAGATAACTTTTTTTGTTTTTGGTTGAGAACGGTATAAATCCTCCAAAAAAACCAATGTCTGTGGACATTTTCCGGGGAAATGATGCCTGCTTTACCCGTTGTTTGATCAGTGCAACAAGCATTTCTGCTTTATCATCGTTCACACCGGATTTTTTGTAAGTGATCATGGCTTACCTTTTTAAACGTTACGATATCATTATACCATTTATCGCATAAGATCAATAAAAAACGGGCGGATATGATTCCGCCCGTAGTAATCCAGATTTCCGAAATTATTTATTACCATCTACTTCCCGATAATCAGCATCCACAACTTTCTTATCGCTCTGTTCGGACTGTGGTTCAGATGAATGTGACGTTGTCTGCTGTTGTGCCTGACTGGATTGCGTCGATTGTTTATACAGAATCTCGGCTATACGATGAGAACTTTGTTCCACTTCCTGCATACGCGACCTTATTTCGGATTCATTCTTTGTTTCTATCGCTTTTCTCAAAGCAGAAATTTTTTCTCTCACTGTATTTCTTTCTGCTTCAGGAATTTTGCTTTCATGCTCTTTCAGAGTTTTCTCAACACTATAGGCAAGTGCATCAGCTTGATTGCATAGTTCAACCAGCTCCTTCTGTTTTCTATCCTGTTCTGCAAATTGCTCTGCTTCCTTAATCATTCTATCGATTTCTTCTTTAGTTAATTTTTTTGAAGCAGTAATGCGAATTGATTGTTCTTTTTTCGTTGCAAGGTCTTTTGCAGTGACTGACAAAATTCCATTTGAATCGATATCAAATGTCACCTCAATTTGCGGCACTCCCCTGGGAGCAGGAGGAATGTCGTCTAAATGAAATCTTCCGAGACTGGTATTATGCGCTGCCATCGGACGTTCGCCCTGCAACACATGAATTTCCACTGACGTCTGATTGTCTGTGGCGGTCGTAAATATCTGGCTCTTTTTTGTTGGAATGGTTGTGTTTCTCTCTATGATTTTGGTAAACACTCCACCAAGAGTTTCAACACCGAGGGACAAAGGCGTTACATCAAGCAATAAAATATCTTTGTCCTTTAGATCTCCTGCAAGAATTGCACCCTGAATTGCTGCCCCTGTGGCAACACATTCCATGGGATCAACTCCTCTCTCGGGTTTTTTACCCATAAAATCTTCAATGAATTTCTGTATAATTGGCATTCTTGTGGGGCCACCAACAAGAATAATTTTGTCAATCTGTGAAGGAGTTAGTTTTGCATCTGCAAGTGCCTGTTCCATTGGACCGCGACATTTTTCCACTCTTCCTCTAACAAGTTCTTCAAGTTGCGCCCGCCTTATTTTCATGGAAAGATGCTGCGGACCTTTGTCATTTGCAGTAATAAAAAGAAGATTGATTTCTGTCTCAAGAGTAGAAGAAAGCTCTATCTTTGCCTTTTCAGCTGCTTCCCTGATTCTTTGCATTGCCATCTTGTCATTTGTCAAGTCGATACCGGTTTGCATTTTAAAGTCCTTCACGATAAAGTCAATAACATCCTGGTCCATATCAGTTCCACCAAGTTGTGTGTCACCGCTGGTAGAAAGTACCTTAAAAACTCCACCTCCCATCATTTCCATAATCGTCACATCCAGGGTTCCTGCACCGAGGTCAAACACCATGATTTTTAATTCCTGATTCAACTTATCCAAACCATAGGCAAATGCTGCTGCTGTGGGTTCATTGATTAATCTCACAACTTCCAGACCTGCAATCGTTCCAGCATCTTTAGTGGCCTGCCTTTGGTTATCGTTAAAATATGCAGGGACAGTGATTACTGCTTTGTGAATCGAATAGCCGAGAAAACTTTCTGCATCTTTTTTGATTTTCTGGAGAATGAAAGCAGAAATTTGCTGGGGGGTATACGTTTTGCCATCAATTGTATACTTAAAATCAGTCCCCATTTTCCTTTTTGCACCGAAAATTGTGCGTTCAGGATTCACAGCTGCCTGTCTTCTTGCTGGTTCACCCACAAGAATCTGACCATCCCTTGTAAATGCTACGTATGAAGGAAACGCCTTTCCGCCGACAATGGTTGTACCTTCTGCACTCGGTATCACAACAATTTTACCGCCTTCCATTATTGCAGCTGCTGAATTACTTGTTCCAAGGTCTATACCAATGATTTTTTCCATGTTGACTCCTTTTTTCAATTTTTATTTTTACATTTCACAATTTTAGATGAATTTTTATCCAGCACAGTTTCATTTTTTCTGTATTGAAAAACATTGATGCATGGAATATTGTGTAAAGGATGTGCTGGAATATACCCGTCAATAGGCGGTGAGGGAATCGAACCCACGACCTCTTCCTTGTAAGGGAAGCGCTCTTGCCGACTGAGCTAACCGCCTGTCATCTATATATATTTTACTCTGATAATAAAACTTGACAAACATTTTAATTTGCTGTATAAAATGTTTTAAATAAATTTTTTTACAGATCAGGGGGGCAAAATGTTAGAGGAAATTAAGCAAGCAATAATTAGAGGAGATGCAAAGAAAGCCACAGAGCTTGTTTCTAAGGCTCTGGCTGAAAACATCAGCGTTGAAAAAATTTTGAATGAAGGGTTAATCGCTGGAATGAATGTTGTTGGAGTAAAATTCAAAAATAATGAATTTTATGTTCCTGAAGTCCTGATCGCTGCCAGAGCCATGAACCAGGCAATGGCGATACTGCAGCCAGAAATTGCCAAGGCAGGCATAAAACCTCAGGGGAAAGTGGCTATAGGAACAGTAAAAGGAGACCTCCATGACATTGGAAAAAATCTCGTCTCCATGATGTGGAAAGGAGCAGGCTTTGAAGTTATTGACCTTGGCATTGATGTTCCTGAAGAAAAGTTTGTAGAGGCGGCCAAAAATGGCGCTCAGTTGATTGGGCTTTCAGCCCTTCTGACAACCACAATGCCAGCAATGAAGGATGTTATTGAAAAATTAAAAGCAGAAGGAATCAGAGATAAGGTAAAAGTCATCATAGGAGGAGCTCCTGTAACACAAGCATATGCAGATGAAATTGGTGCTGATGGATACGCGCCTGATGCAGGATCTGCTGTTGACAAAGCCAAAGAACTGCTCGGGCTTCAGTAATATAGGCATATGAACCGTGTCTTGTTTCTCAACGATATACTGGATTTTACTGGGTTATGTTTCAGGTAGCTTAGTATGGGGTTACTGGATAGGAAGGTACTTTTATAAAATCGACCTGAGAAACAAAGGCAGCGGTAATATAGGTGCGACAAATGTATTCCGGGTGCTGGGACCAGTGCCCGGAATTTTTACTTTTATACTTGATGTGTTAAAGGGCGCTCTGCCAATAATACTGATGAAAAGTATCTATGGAGAAAATGTCAATCAAATCACACTGATTGCTGTTGGAGTAGCAGCAATTATTGGTAGTAAATTTTCTTTGTTCCTTAAGGGTAAAGGCGGAAAATCAGTAAATTGCAGCTTTGGTGTAATACTTGCCATGATGCCTGTTGAAGCAATATTCAGTTTGTTTGTATGGCTTGTGATATTTGCTCTCACTGGTTATGTTTCGCTGGCATCCATAACTGCAGCAATCGCATTACCTTTTCTGATATTCATTTTGCAAAACGATATACATCTTCTTTTTGTAGGAATTGTGATCTGTATCGTTGTAATTTTTGCCCACAGAGATAACATAAAAAGGTTAATTGGTGGCACTGAAAACAGGTTCAGCCTATGGAAAAAATAGGCATTGTCGGTGCAGGTGGCTGGGGTACTGCCCTATCAATAATACTTTCTGGCAAATTTGAGGTAACACTGTGGGAAAAGTTCCCTGAATATGCTTCTGTGCTTTCAAATACGAAAGAAAATATTGAGTTTCTTCCTGGGTTCAAAATACCCGATGATGTAACAATTACAAGTGATATTCAAACTGTCTGTAATAACAGTTTGCTTATAATCGTTGTACCTTCTCAGTATTTCAGAGAAACACTCAGAAATCTAAAACCTTTTTATAAAAGGCAGAAAATTTTGATCGCCACTAAAGGACTTGAACCAGAGACAGGAATGAGAATGTCAGAAATATTGTATAATGAAATAGGCAGGTGTAAATTTGCAGTGATTTCAGGACCCACAATTGCTTCTGAGGTTGCCGCAGGAAAACCGACTGCTGCGGTAGTGGCTTCTGACGATACACATATGGCGAGAGAAATACAGAATATGTTTTCCTCAAAAGTACTGAGATTATATACAAGCGATGACGTGTGTGGTGTTGAAATATGTGGTGGCTATAAAAATGTGATCGCAATTGGCTCGGGAATCATTGATGGACTCAAACTGGGTGATAACGCAAAGGCATCTTATTTGACAAGAAGCGTAGAAGAAATGAAAAGATTTGGAAAAATTTTTGGCGCAAAAGATAAAACATTTTTGGGACTTGCCGGAATTGGCGACCTGATCACAACCTCATTCAGCCCCAGCAGCAGAAATCACAGATTTGGTCAGGCAATAGCAATGGCTAAAAAAGAGCAATTTCTTGCTCAAACCAGAATGGTGGTTGAGGGAATATCTGCTTCAAAAGCCATTGTGAAAATGGCTAACACGTACAACATAGATATTCCTATTGCCGCAGCAGTGTATCGAATTGTACATGAAAATGCAAAACCACCCGACGAGATTGACAAACTTATGACAAGAGAATTGAAAAATGAGTGAGCATAACCGTTATTACAGTATCAGTGAGGTTTCTGAAATTACAGGAGTCGGCACGCATATTTTAAGATACTGGGAGAAACAGTTTTCTTTTTTGAAAATTCAGAGGGATCCTGCTGGAAGAAGAATATATTCTGCAAAGGATGTTGAAAGAATCAAACAAATTCAAAAATTGCTATACCAGAATGGATACAAAATCGTAGGTGTTAAAAAAAAATTCCATGATATCCATAACACGCAGAAAAAGAATAAACAGAATTCATCAGCATTGTTGAAAAAAATTCTTCGATACATAAAGGAGATCGAAAAATGTTTACCATAGGTGTTCTTGCCTCAGGAAAAGGAAGCAATCTTCAAGCAATTATAGATCAGATTAAAACAGGATTTTTGAATGTTAAAATAGGTGTGGTCATTAGTGATAATCCGCAGGCGTACGCTCTGGAAATTGCACGTTCTGAAAAAATTCCTGCCGAATATATAGAACCAGGGAAACATAAAACTTTCCTTGATCCAAATCAAGAAAAAAAATATGTTCAGTGTCTAAAGGAACATCATGTTGAGCTGGTTTGCCTGGCTGGTTTTATGAGGGTCATTAAAAAAGAGTTTTTCAATGCATATCAGGGGAGAATTATTAATATTCATCCATCTCTACTGCCTGCTTTTCGAGGGCTTGAAGCATGGAAACAAGCTATTGACTATGGAGTGAAATTTACTGGATGTACTGTCCATTTTGTTGAAGAAGATATTGATACCGGACCAATCGTACTTCAGGCAGTTGTTCCTGTATTGTCCGATGATAGTCCAGAAAGTTTGCATAAGAGAATCCAGGAAAAAGAACATATCATTTATCCTCTCGCCATAAAACTCATTTCTGAAAATAACGTTGTTGTCGAAGGAAGGAGAGTGATGATATATGAAGATTGACATCAGACCAGCTGTAGTTGCTGATGCGTATTTTATAAAAAATCTCATAAACGACCAGGCAAAAAAAGGAAAAATGCTTCCTGTTTCAATAAATCAGGTATTTGAAAATTTGAGAAACTTCTGGGTAATCTGTGATAAAAAAGGGAAAATCTTGGGTTGTGGATGTTTGAAAATTGTATGGAAGGACCTTGGCGAAATCAGATCCCTTGCCATTAAAAATTCAAAGCAAAAAAAGGGATATGGTTCACTGCTGGTTGAAACATTATTAAATGAGGCAAAAAAAATTGGCACAAAAAAAATTTTTGTACTTACATATGTTCCTGAATTTTTTGAAAAGTTTGGTTTTGTTCGAATAGAAAAGACAAAACTTCCACATAAAATATGGATTGATTGTATTAACTGCCCAAAATTTCCGAGATGCGACGAAATACCAATGCTAAAAAAAATATGAAAAAACTTCTATTGATTCTGGTTTTCTTGTTCGGGTTTCAGGTTCATGCAATGATGGATATGGCCACAAACCAGGAGCTCGAAGATTTTTTGTCTGGTAGGGATTTAAAAATGCAACGCAGTTTTATGAACAACATGATTGCTATTGGAAAAAATTTGGAATTTTCAGGCACTTCATATGAAGATGTGATTTTATTCGGCATTACTATTAACTTTAATGGAATATCAAACAAAGACGTTTATATCGCAGGTGACACCGTGAGAATTTCTGGAACAATTAAGGGAAATCTGAAGGTAATGGCAAGAAATTTAATAGTAGAAAATTGTGAAATTGATGGCAATGTTAATATCGTTTCACCTGAAATACTGATGGCTGACAGCGTAAGATGCAAAAATAGTACCAAAATATGGTCAAGAGATATTCAGATGGGTGGACATTATAAAACTGTTCACATAAAAACCAGAGATATTATTTTTACAAAAAATATTGAGATCAAAGACCTTTTTGTACAGAGTCAGACGAAACCTTCTCTTCCTATAAATGTGCTTAAACATTGCAACTTCAAATATGAACCACCTATTCCTCAAAAGGCACAGATCTTTTTTTCGTCTAAATTCAGAAAATTATATTCGTTTTTGAGTTTGTGTTTCCCTTTTCTTTTAATGACGATCATTACGCCAAGGGTCCTTCAGGAAACAATAGAAATTATAGAAAAAAAACCCATCTGGATTTTTTTCAGTGGTATCCTACTACTGTTGATTACTCCATTAATCATGATACTCTTGATGGTCACTGTGATTGGTGCTCCGATCGGATTGATATTATTAACATTTTATATATCTCTTCTATATTTGTGTCGTGGATTCACTTGCATTGCACTGGGAAGAATTATTCTTTTCAAGCTGAAAGAAAGCAAATTGAAACTGATTCTTGCCATATTTGTTGGAACCGGAGTTTTTGTTCTTTTCACTGCAATACCAAAGGCAGGTGTGATTGTTCAGGTGCCATTTCTGGTTTTCGGATTCGGTGGATTTGCTGTTGGTAGAATTCGCATGTTTCTGACATTGAAAAAACAAAATCTAATATAACAGGGAGAAGCAAAATGAAAAAAATTGTCGTAGCATATTCTGGAGGTCTCGATACCTCTGTCATCATTAAATGGTTACAAACAAAGTATCAGGCAGAAATTATTGCCTTCACAGCAGATGTCGGACAGAGAGAAAATCCGGCGCTGCTTGAAAAAAAAGCGCTCCAGACAGGTGCAAAAAAATTTTATTTTGTAGACCTCAAGGATGAGTTTATCAACAATTACATATTCCCGTCATTAAAAGGTTCTGCGCTTTATGAAGGCAAATACCCCCTGGCAACAGCTCTTTCCCGGCCACTGATTGCAAAAAACATGGTTGAGGTTGCAAAAAAAGAAAATGCAGATGCCTTCGCACACGGATGCACAGGGAAAGGAAATGACCAGGTAAGATTTGAACTTGCATTTAAAAATCTTGCGCCTGAAAAGGAGATCATCGCGCCTGTCAGAGAATGGGAGTTCAAATCAAGGGAAGAAGAAATTGCATATGCAAAAAAACACAATATTCCTGTCAGCGTGACAAAGAAAAAACCCTACAGTATTGATTGGAACCTGTGGGGAATTTCCATAGAATGCGGTGTCCTTGAAGACCCATGGCATGAACCTCCTGAAGATGCTTATCAAATTACACAAAATCCCGAAAATGCACCGTCAAAGCCAGAGTACATAGAAATCGAATTCTGTGAAGGAATCCCTGTAGGAATCAATGGAAGACATGTTAATGGTCTAAAACTTATTTCTATGCTTAATGAAATTGGTGGTAAACATGGCGTGGGTAGAATTGATATGATTGAGAATCGTCTTGTCGGCATCAAGTCAAGAGAAATTTATGAAGCACCGGCTGCAGTGATTCTTCATACTGCGCATTCAGAACTTGAAAAACTGATTCTTGAAAGGGAACTATTACACTTCAAAACGATAGTCAGTCAGAAGTATTCAGAACTGATTTATTATGGATATTGGTTCAGCGATTTCAGAATCTGTCTTGAAAAGTTTATCAACGAAACCCAGAAATACGTGACCGGGACTGTAAGAATAAAATTATTTAAGGGACAATGCACAGTGGTCGGCAGGAAATCTCCATTTTCTTTATATGAGGAAAAACTTTCCACATACACTGAAAAGGACATTTTTGACCACAGAGCATCAAAAGGTTTCATTGATATTTATGGCCTGCCTTTAATTCTGGAAGGCAGAAGAATCAGAAAAAAAGAAAAGTAATATGGAAGAAGAAAAAATCATCAAATGGTTAAAATCTCACTGTTTGCCAGAAAGGAAAGAAGTACAAATTGGTATTGGAGATGACGCAGCTGTCATCAACCTTAATAAAACTCACTACCTGTTGCTGACAACAGACGCCGTCGTGGAAAATGTGCATTTCAAAATTGACCAGGCAAGTTTTTATCAGATTGGGTGGAAAGCCCTGGGAGTCAATATCAGTGACATTGCAGCAATGGGAGGCAGTCCACTGTGGGCACTTGTTTCTATTGGTATACCTCAGAAAATCGTTTCAGCATACAGGGAAATATACAGAGGAATTCGTGATATGGCGAAATTGTTTAACGTAGATATCATCGGCGGTAATCTATCCCGTTCAGAAATATTATTTGTGGACATTTTTCTTGCAGGAACCGTAAAAAAGAAAAATCTTGTCCTACGAAGTACCGCAAAGCCAGAAGACATTCTTTTTGTAACAGGACAATTGGGCGGTTCCCAGAAAAAAAAGCAATTCGAGTTCATTCCAAGAGTTAAGGAAGCACAGACAATCATTAGTCACATAAAACCCACTGCTATGATTGACCTTTCTGATGGACTGGCTGCAGATGCAAAAAAACTTGCTGAAGCATCTGGATGTGGTTTTGAAATAGAAATTTCAAAAATACCTGTATCTCAGGACGCTTCAGAAAAAAATAGAATTAGTTCTGCTCTCTATGATGGTGAGGACTATGAATTGCTAATGGCAATTTCGCCTAAATCTGTCAGTCGTGTGCCTGCCAGCATCAACGGTGTACCACTAACAGAAATAGGTAAACTAACAAAGAAAAAAGTATTTGTACTGAAACATACAAATGGAAGCACAAACAAAATATCAAAAGAAAAATTCAGGCACTTTGAATAACAGAAAAAAGATCCTGGTGTTTGAAACAAACTCTGCGAAGGAAACAGAAAAACTGGGTTTCAAAATTGCACATATGATAAAAAAATATGGTATTCGTTGTGCGATTTTTACAGGTCCTTTTGGTTCAGGAAAGACAACAATAATCAGAGGTATTATCAAAAAACTGACAGGGAAAAACCATGTTACTAGTCCGTCGTTCACCCTAGTTTGCGAATATACAGAAGGAGAATTTCCAGTGTTTCACTGCGATTTTTACAGGATAAAAAGCCCTGTCGAGCTTGAAAGCTTTGGATTCAAAGAATATGAGAAAGGTTTGTTGCTTATTGAATGGCCAGAATCTGCTTATGAAAAAATCCCGGAAAATTCATTGAAAGTGATGATGAGTTTTGTCAGTTTGACACGAAGAAAAATCACTATCATATTTCCATGAAAACGTTTATACTGAAAAGATTGCTACAACTGATTCCGATGTTAATAGGAATGAGTTTTATTTCCTTCATGATCATACAATCTTCCCCTGGAGATTATTTTGCGCAGATGAAAATGAATCCAGAAATATCTCCAGAAACAATAGAAATGATGAAAATCAACTTCGGACTTGACAAGCCGGTCCTTGTTCAATATTTACTCTGGCTGAAAAATATGTGCAGAATGGATTTCGGCATTTCCTTTGCGTATCACATTCCAGTAACAACATTAATCAAGTTTCGACTCAAAAATACATTATGTCTGGCCATTTTTTCCCTTTTTCTCAGCTGGGTAATAGCGGTTCCACTGGCAGTTCTTGCGGGGTATAAAGAAGGAACAAACATCGACAGAATGCTGTCCATATTTGCATATCTTTCAATATCTCTGCCATCTTTTTTTGTCGCCCTGCTGTTTGTCTATTTCATCAGCAAAACAGGTGTTTTACCTCTTGGAGGCACAAGGAGTATTTTTGATGTTAACGCAAGCGCCTTCTTAATTTTTAAAGATTACATGAAACACCTGCTTGTACCAGGATTGGTACTGTGTTTTGTGAACATTGGATGGCTTTTTCGACTTATGAAAAATAATTTTGTTGAAGTATTTAATACTCCTTATATACTGGCTGCCTGGGCAAGAGGACTTCCTGCAAGTTCCATCATATTCAAACATACATTAAGAAATGCACTAAATCCGATGTTTACAATTCTCGGAATGGAAATTGGAAGCATCCTTAATGGTGCCGCGCTTACAGAAATCATATGTGGATGGCCAGGCATGGGAAGTTTGATACTTGAAGCAGTGCTTTCGCACGACCTGTATCTTGTAATGGGCGCACTTGTGATCAGTGGCTTTCTTTTAATTATTGGAAACCTTATCGGCGATATTTTGCTAACCATTTTTGACCCAAGAATCAGATTAACATGAAAAGATTTTTCCAAAGATTAAGAAATCACAGCAAACTGGCGTATTTCAGCTTCTGGTTCCTTGTTTTCTTTTATATTGTCTCGTTTTTTGCTGATATCCTTGCGCCCTATCACTTTGATTATCAATTCAGAAATAAACCATATCAGCCACCAACAAAAATTCATTTTATTGATGAAAGCGGCCATTTTCACATCAGACCATTTGTTTACAACATGATTATAGATGACCCTGTTTTCAGAACATACAGGGAGGATCAGTCCACCAGATACCCTGTAAAATTTATCGTCAATGGTCCTGAAAGGAAAATATTTTTTGTTTTTAAAACCAGCAAATATCTTTTTGGTGTTGATGAACCAGCTGGTATTTTCCTGTTCGGAACAGATACCTATGGCAGAGATATATTCTCAAGATTGTTGTATGGTGGAAGAATTTCTCTGTCTATCAGCATAGTCGGGGTATTAATTTCCTTCACACTCGGTATGATTACAGGAGGTATTGCAGGCTATTTCGGTGGATTAATTGACCAGATTCTCATGAGATTTGTGGAAATTCTTATGGTCTTTCCTTCTTTTTATCTTATGCTTTCTCTCAGGGCAATGTTTCCACTCAATCTTTCAAGCATTCAGGTGTATTTTCTTATCGTACTTATTCTCAGTTTGATTGGCTGGGCGGGACTTGCAAGAATTATCAGGGGCATGGTACTTTCTATTAAGGAAGAGGACTATGTACTGGCTGCAAAATCCCTCGGGCTTTCTCACTGGAGGATTTTATTTTTTCACATATTTCCAAACACGTTTTCTTACACAATCACCGCATTGACCATCAGCGTACCTGGATATATTATTGGTGAAGCCGCATTGAGTCTTCTCGGCCTTGGGATACAGGAACCATATCCAAGCTGGGGTAATATCCTATCTTCAACAATCGGAAATCTGAAAGTTGTCGGAGATGCACCGTGGCTTTTACTTGCTGGAGTATTTATATTTGCTGTGTTGATTAATTTCAATCTTCTCGGGGATGCGCTCAGAAATGTCCTTGACCCAAAAAACTGGTAAACATGGAAAAAATTCTTGAAATCAAAAATCTATCGGTTATCAGAAAACAAAAAGAAAAATTTGTACCAGTATTGAACGATATCAATTTCTCTATTGAAAAAGATGAGTTATTCTGTCTTGTCGGTGAATCCGGTTGTGGCAAAACAAGCCTTGCACTTTCTATAATGAAACTTCTTCCCAAAAGTTTCACAGTAAAGTCAGGCGAAATTTTCGTCAATGGGAAAAACATTCTGGCGATGGATGAACAATCAATAAGAAGCATGAGGGGTAGAGAAATGAGTATTATTTTTCAGGATCCAGGTGCATATCTCGATCCACTCTTTACAATTGGAGTGCATATGAAAGAAGCGTTTCATGGAGACACAAAACAACAACAAGTTTTGATGACATCTGCGTTGAAAGAGGTCGGTCTTGAACCTTATATGTTACATAGTTACCCACACCAGCTGAGCGGAGGCCAGCAACAAAGAGTGATGATTGCAATGGCACTGATCAATAAACCGTCACTGGTAATAGCTGATGAGCCAACAACTGCTCTTGACATTTTAACAACTTATCAAATTATTAATCTGTTAGACACCATACGCAAAAAGTATCATCCAGGTATGCTTTTTATCACCCATGACCTGAAACTTGCCACAAAAATCGGAACCCGTACAGGAATCATGTACAATGGATACATCGTGGAAATTTTTATTCCAGGTAAAACCAGGCCAGCTCATCCGTATTCCAGTATTTTAATGGGTACTGAATACAAATATTCTAGGATATCTGAAGCAACGTTATCCTGGCAATCTGATATATGCCCGTTTTTTGAAAAATGTCCTGAAAGAGATAGTGAATGTGAAAAACAAATTGCTTTTACGTGGTATCAAGATATGACGGGAATTAGGTGTATAAAACATGGAAGAAATTCTCAGGTGTGAAAAAATTAGTAAGAATTTTATGATCAAGGACCCTCTTGGTATCAGCAAGAGAAAGCTCACAGCTATCAATAATATTTCTCTCAGTATAAATCAGGGTGTGAACACTGGTATCGTTGGAGAATCAGGATCAGGAAAAACAACTCTGGCAAAAACATTGACATTACTGGTCAGACCTGATTCAGGACTTATTTATTATAGAGGTAATGAAATAACAAAATTGCCTGATAGGAAACTCCGATTTTTCAGAAATCGCGTAAGAATAATTTTTCAGAATCCATACAAATCTTTAAATCCACGGTCAACCGTTGAAAGGGTAATAAAGGAAGCTATGCTGACTGAAACAAAAACATCAGAAACAGTTGACGACATACTTTCACATGTTGGACTGCCACCTGAATATAAAGATAAATATCCTCATCAGTTGAGTGGAGGAGAAAGACAGAGGGTAGCGATTGCAAGAGCCCTGGTAGGAAATCCGGAATGTATCATTGCCGATGAACCAACAGGGAGTCTTGACGCAATGACTGAGATATATATTTTGACATTACTTGACGAATTAAAAAAGCGTTTTGGGCTCACCTATGTGTTCATTTCACATAACCTCAAGATTATAGCAGAATTTTGTGAAAGGATTATGGTGATGTACAGGGGTCACATCGTTGAACAGGGTTCAGTTGAACAGATATTAAAAAATCCACTCCATCCATACACACGATTGCTTTGGAATCCAGAATCTGAAAAATTCGTCAGACAACAGCAGAAGTACAATTATGGATGTCCCTTCCTTCACAGATGCATATTCAGAATGGAAAAATGTTTTCATCAATCTCCTGAGCTAAAAGATAAAGAAAATGGACACCTTGTTTCGTGTTTTCTTTACGAATAAAATAAATTAGGTTAAAATTTAATCAAAAAGGAGAGAAAATGGCAACAGAGGTACCAGAAACCAAAAAAATTCAGAGACAGCTTACATTGCCACTCAGCCATGCGTTTCACATGAGTATTCGTAGCATAAGAATAAGATTTGGCAGGTCTATCATAGTGACGATGTCCATTGTGCTCGGTATAGCGTTTCTAATGTCCATATTGAGCAGTAATGCATTTGTAACTGGAATTCTGGAAAAAGGACCGGAAAATATAAAAATCGCTCTCCAGCAAAATCTGGAAGAAATAAGAACTCGTCAAATGTGGCTGGTCTCACTTTCACTGCTTGTCTGCGTCGTTGGAATTGTTAATGCAATGCTGATGGCTGTGACTGAAAGGTCAAGAGAAATTGGAACAATGAAGTGCCTCGGCGCCCTTGATAAATTTGTCGTTGAACTTTTTCTTCTTGAATCATCAATGCAGGGGTTGGCAGGTTCAATAATAGGAGTGATATTTGGTGGTACTGCCACATTCATCATTTATCTTTTAAGGTATAAAGGACTGATATGGAGTATCTTTCCTGCAGGTTTATTACTAAAATATTCTGCTTTCAGTATAATTCTGGGAATCGCTATATCTGTCATTGGAGCCATTTACCCTGCCTATGTTTCGGCAAAAATGGAACCAGCCGAAGCAATTCGCAGGGAGGTTTAAAAAGGAGAACACTATGCCAAAAGAAGCAATTGTAAGAACGATAGGATTGAAGAAAACATTTTTACTTGGAAAAATTCCGCTCCATGTTTTGAAAGGTATTGACATTGAAATTTATAGGGGAGAATACATTTCAATTATGGGACCTTCTGGAAGTGGAAAAACAACATTGTTCAACATGATAGGTGGTCTTGACAAACCAACAGAAGGAAAGGTTTATATTGATGAGGTTGATATTGCACAGCTTGATGCATACGAACTGGCATGGTTAAGATGCAGAAAAATTGGTTACATTTTTCAAACATTTAATCTGATACCGGTTATGACAGCTCTCGAAAATGTTATGCTTCCTATGATTTTTGGTGGGATGGAAAATGATGAAGCAATGAACAAAGCAAAGGAATTACTTGAAACAGTCGGTCTTGGTGAACGATTGCATCATAAACCATTTGAATTGTCAGGTGGACAACAGCAACGCGTGGCAATTGCAAGGGCACTTGCAAATGATCCAGCGATTATTCTTGCTGATGAACCAACAGGAAACCTTGACCTGAAAACGGGCAAGGAAATTATTCACCTTCTGAAGGAAATGAATAAAAATAAGGAAGTCAGTATTATCACGGCAACGCATGATCTAAAAATGCTTGATGTGTCAGATAGAATCATATGGATTAGAGATGGTATGATTGAAAGAATAGAAGACAGAGAAAACCTACAGATTAAAGTGGGTGAAGTGGAGGGAGAGGAAGCAGGTTGATGTACAATAGGAAATATACTTTTGGAATCATTGGATGCGGCAATATCGGTTATGCGTTCATCAATGGACTGTTAAAATATGGAAATATTCCTGCTACTTCTATCTGCGCTCATGATATAGATCCATCAAAGACAAACAGATGTAAGGAACAACTGAATATTCAGATTTTGCCACCTATTGACCTTGTAAAAGAATCACGCTTTATTATACTTGCTGTTAAACCAAAAGATATTTCTGAATTGTGCCATAATATATCTTGTTTTCTTGATAATTCTTCGGTTGTCATAAGCGTTGCTGCCGGCATAACAATAGAGTCACTGTACAAAAATCTTGGGAAAAAAATATCCATTTTTAGAATGATGCCAAATCTTGCAGTTGAATATGGTAAAGGAATTATTGGCTATTGTTTTGAAAATGTACCTGATTTCATTGTCAGAGAAGTCATCGAAACATTTTCCAAAATTTCATTTTGTTTTCATGTTAGGGAAAACGAAATGTTTCTTGTAACGGCAGTTACTGGTAGCGGACCCGGTTTTCTCTTTTATATTGCTGAACTGATATACGAATTTCTGATAAAGAAAAACTTTTCTGAAGACATTTCAAGAAAGGTTGTTGCCATGCTTTTTGAAGGGACAGGAACGATGCTTTCGAGATCTAAAGAAAAACCATCGACTTTAAAGGAACGGGTGTGTTCTCCAGCAGGAACAACCGTGGCAGGAATTACTAAACTGATGGAAAATCATCTGGATAAAATTTTGGAAGAGGCTTTTGAAGCAGCCGAAAAAAGAGCAATTGAACTATCAAAATAATACAACCAATATCAGGAGGAAATATGGATGAACTATCCAGAATTAAAGAAACAGCTGCATTTCTGAAAACAATTACTAGGACAAAACCAGAAATAGGAATTATTCTTGGAACAGGGCTTGGTAAATTTACAGATAGAATCAATATTGAGAAAGTTGTTTCTTATGATTCTATTCCCAATTTTCCTGTTTCTACAGTCGAAGGTCATGCAGGCAACCTCATTTTTGGAACAATTGGAGATAAAAGCATCGTTGCGTTCCAAGGTAGGTTTCACCTTTATGAGGGCTATACCGCACAGGAAATTGCTCTTCCCATCAGAGTTCTAAAATTTCTTGGAGTGAAAATTCTTCTTGAATCTAATGCTGCGGGCGGTTTGAACCCTATGTTTAAACCTGGAAACATTGTAATTATCACTGACCATATTAATCTTACCGGACATAATCCGTTAATAGGACCCAATTATGAAGAAATCGGGGTAAGGTTCCCTGATATGTCAAATGTGTATGATGCTGGAATCATTGAGCTTGCCGAAAACATTGCCCTTGAGAAAAAAATTCCAGTCAAAAAGGGAGTCATCGTAGGATTAACCGGGCCAAATCTTGAAACAAGAGCAGAATACAGATTTTTAAGAGCGATCGGCGCTGATATGGTTTGTATGTCCACGGTTATTGAGGTTATTGCTGCAGTGCATGCAGGTTTAAAAGTTTTTGGAGCATCTGTAATTAGCGATATGTGTCTGCCTGATGCTCTAAAGGTGACAACATTCGAGGAAATTCTGGCGACAGCTGCAGCAGCAGAGCCTTTCTTGACAGATCTTTTTGAAAATATTATAATTAAGCTTTAAAGGATAACAAATGAGTGAAAAGGAAAAATCAAAACCAGAAGTAAAAACAATACGACCACCGCTGGAAAGAATTAACATCCGCTGCAGGGTTTGTTTCATCGTTGATGGATATTATCCTGACGAAAAGAAATGCAGGCATTGCGGTGCCCGCCTGTTTGAAATAGACAGGTATTAGGGAGGGGGTGACTGTATCTCTGTGGAAAAACAACACCACGAACACTTTGAAAAAATTTTCAAACAATTCAAACGCGAGGTTGAAAAGGAAGGCATTATCAGAGAAATCAAGAAACGAGAGTTCTATGAAAAACCCAGCCAGTTGAGACGTCGCAAAAAAATCAAAAAATATCGAACTCAATCAGCATAGAAAGTTCCATGCCGCAAAATAGTTTTATTACAATTGGCTTGAATCCGTGTCTGGACGTTAACTGTTTTGCCAAAGAATTCAAAACAGACGATATTATCCGAATCAGCAAAAAGATTGTATCTGCGGGCGGTAAGGCGATTAATATTGCAAAATTTCTGAGCAAGTTTAATGTAGATGTACAATCAGTTGGCATTGCAGGCGGTTTTAACGGAACCCGTTTCAAAAATCTTTTAAAAAAATCAGGCATTTCCACTGATTTCATAATTGATATAGAGGGAGAAACCAGAGAAAATTACAATTTTTTTTTGAAAACGGTACAGTCTTACGATTCAATGAACCTGGTCCTACCATAAACAAACAGTCCCTGAAGGAAATACTTAAATTTATATTCAGTATTGATTTTAATCCTGCAAAATGGATTCTCATTTCTGGTAGTTTACCTCCTGGAATGCCTGAAGATTTATACGCCAGATTAATAAAAGAAATCCGCCGAAGAGGAAAAAATACGTTGATTGGCCTTGATACAGATGGAAAATTTCTTCGTTATGGCGTTGGCGAAAAACCTGATTTAATAAAGCCCAATATCTGGGAACTTGAAAGACTTATGTCGGAACGGATTCTCAATTTTGAACATCTATGTCAGACAGGGGAAAAACTGCTAAAATCAGGGATTCCATTTATTATCGTCACAATGGGAGACAAAGGAGCTATTGGATTCTCAAAGGATGGCTTTTTTTATGCAAACGGTCCAGTCGTTAATAATCCTGGTTCTGTCGGGTGTGGTGATGTCCTTCTTGCTGGATTCGTTTTGTCTTTTTCTCAAACAGGCAATTTCAAAGAATCGTTAAGGTTTGCAGTTGCATCCGCAACAGCAAAGGCAGCAAGGGCTTTTACAGATTTTCCAAGTCCTGACGAGGTAATACAATTGCTGAAAAACACATTTATTTGCGGTCTCGAAGACCTTGACGAAGAAATAAAAAAATCAATCCCCCGAGAAATGCCTGGGAAAAAATTAAAAACAGATTAATCAGTGCCATTGCAATTGCTGCTTCCTGACCGATAAAAGGTTTAAAGAAAAAAAGATAACCATATTCCCTTATTCCAAGCCCGCCGAGGGAAGGAATCATTGCTGAAAGCCATATAATGGGAATGAATATAAAAAACAAAGGGAAAGGAACAAATGCTTTATCCGCATGAGAAATGAGTATTACACATAAATACTGAACATAAATCGAAATCACCTGAACAGCCATGCTTGCCAGAAAGGCATTGGTAAAAACCCTTCGATTAATCCCATAATCCCTGAGATGATTATAGAATGCCCTTAACTTTTCTCTGATTCTACGAGGAAAAAGTTTCCCCGTCAAAATGGCAAGTTTATCCCAGACGATCAAAAGCCAGACAGACAGCGCAAGAATGAAAAGAAATACAAGGGTAATTTTCAATTTTTGAGGCAAGTGTCCCTGATAATATAATAAACTGAGTATAGCCATAAAAATGATAGATGACGAACCAATAAATCGATCAAAAATTACAGATGTACCAAGTTTCAATTTTTCCTCCTGATTTCTGGTAATATAAAAAATTTTGACGGCATCTCCGCCTGCTCCAGTCGGTAAAATGATATTAAAATACATTCCAATAAGAGACAATTGCCACACTTTAGCAAATGGCATTTTTTTTCTGAATTCGTCCAGAATAAAGTACCATCTGAGAGCCATAAAAAAAGTCACCACGTAATTAATCAGAATGATGACTATGAAAAATGGAACATCTACATTTTGCAAAATTTCAATCATCTGCGGGATATCAATCTTCTTGGTAATAAGGAATATAAAAAACCCGCTTACGAATACTTTAATGAAAATGCTTACCAATCGCTTCATTTTTTGTATCAACCAGCACTTTATCGGGTTCTGATAGAAACAAGTTCCTTCCTTATGCTATCAAGGACTCCGTTGATGAATTTGCCGGCATCTAAAGAGCTATAAATTTTAGAAATTTCAATCGCCTCATTGATCGCCACAATGTCAGGGGTTTCAGGAACAAAAGCCATTTCGTAAATAGCAATTCTTAAGATATTACGATCAATATAGCTCAACCTTGAAATATCCCAGTTTCTGCAATATTTCGCGAGCAATCCATCGATGAATTGTAAATTTTTTATCACTCCGGTGACAAGGGCCCTGGAAAACCGATAAATTTGTTTGTTTGTTTCTTCTTCTTTCAACACATCGTCAATCTTTTCCTCAACCATTGAATTTTGAATATCAAGTTGATAACAGGCCTTTAAAGCAGCGATTCTTGCACTCCGAAATGTCTTTTTCATTTCAGTAAATCATTAATGTTTGCCATTTCAATGGCTGAAAGCGCGGCATTCCAGCCCTTATTTCCCATTTTTGTCCCCACTCTTTCTGTTGCCTGTTCAAGACTGTCTGCAATGATAATTCCATAAGTGACAGGAACAATCCCCTCGCTATTAATTTGACCTAAAATCCTTGTAACCTGTCCTGCCACATATTCAAAATGCGGCGTTGCCCCACGAATAATCACTCCAAGACATATCAGAGCGTGATACTTTTTCAAAGAAGCCATTTTTCTTGCCGCAAAACCAATCTCAAATGAACCTGGTACCCAGACAACATCAATACTTTCGTCTGATGCACCGTGTCTTTTAAGACAGTCCAGTGCACCATCAAGAAGATTTTTCGTCAAAAATTCATTAAATCTGCTTACCACGATTCCAAAATGCTTTCCTTCTGCGGAAAGATGTCCTTCTAAAATTCTCATTTTTTTCCTCCTGGTTGACATAAACTTACATTTCTAATTAAATGTTTCATTTTCAATTTTTTTGTTTCAAGGTATTTAATGGAATGAGGATTCGGCGGCACCTCGATGGGTACTCGTTCAATAATGCGTATTCCATAACCCTCAAGACCGATAATTTTTCTGGGATTATTGGTAAGAAGCCGAATATTTGTTAGTCCCAAATCAAGAAGAATCTGAGCACCAATGCCATAATCCCTCAGGTCGTCCGGATAACCAAGATAAAGATTTGCCTCAACAGTATCCATCTTTTTCTCTGACTGAAGTTTATACGCTCTGAGTTTATCCGCAAGTCCTATTCCCCTGCCCTCTTGAGGCAAATATATTAACGCGCCTCCCTGCTGGGAAATCATTTCAAGGGACTTGTGCAATTGCTCCCCACAATCGCATCGAAAAGAATGAAAAATGTCTCCAGTAAGGCATTGTGAATGAACTCTGACCAGAGGTATTTTTTTATTATCAGGCAATTTCTTTACCAGAGCCAGGTGATTGTTGTTTTCAATTTTATCTCTGTAAAGATAAAGATCAAAAGTTCCAAATTTTGTTGGTAACTCAACAGATAAAACCCTTTCAATCAGTTTTTCCCTCATCCTTCTGAACTTGATTAAATCCGCAATCGTAATGATTTTCAAGTTATGTTTTTTCGCAAATTTCAATAATTCTGGCATTCGCGCCATGGAACCATCGTCTGCCATAATTTCACATATCACTCCTGCTGGATAGTGTCCTGCTATTCTTGCAAGGTCAACGGCTGCTTCAGTATGCCCGGCACGTACAAGCACGCCTCCCTGTTTTGCTTGAATGGGAAACACATGCCCTGGTCTTGCAAGATCCTCTGGCTTTGTGGCAGAATTAATCAAAAGTTTTATCGTCTTTGCTCTATCATGTGCAGAAATCCCTGTCGTCACTCCTTTTTTGGCATCAACAGAAACAGTAAAACCGGTTCGATGAAGTGCTGTATTATCCTCCACCATCGGAGTTAAGTTTAACTGTCTTATTCTTTCTTGGGTTAATGCTACACATATTAATCCCCTGGCATGTTTAGCCATAAAGTTGATGTGCTGCGGGGTGACCTTTTGAGCTGAACAAATCAAATCCCCTTCGTTTTCTCTTTTTGCATCATCAACAACAATGATAAATTTCCCCTTTTTCAAATCCTCTATTGCCTTTTCGACAGTGCTGATTTCAAAAAATTGCTTCCTTGTTGATTTCATGTTTTTCCCTGTATGTTCTGCCTTCTATTGCAGATTTCACAATAACATCAGTTTCTACATTCACCCTATCTCCCACACGTTTCTCCCCAATTGTGGTATTCTCAACTGTATATGGAATTAACCATACAATAATTTGATTACCCGTAATATCTGCAACAGTAAGAGAAATTCCATCAATTCCCACAGAACATTTTCGAACAAAGTATTTTATAAAAGGAGCAGGTACCTGTATCCTGATTACATAATGGTCTTTTTCATCTTTTTTTCCTGAAAGTGTACCAGTAAAATCAATATGTCCTAAAAGAAAATGTCCCCCTACCCTATCACCATATTTCAATGCACGTTCAAGGTTGACTCTTGTTCCAATCCTAATCTGTCCGAGGGTTGTCAACTTCATTGTTTCATAGGAGATTGTTGCATAAAATATATGTTGAGTAATTTTTTCAACAGTCAAACATACCCCATCCACACTGATACTGTCTCCCTGTTGCAAATCATCAAAAACTTTTACAGCGCTGATGCCAATGATAGATGTCTGCCCAATCGGTTTCTTTTCAACAACGATGCCTTTTTCTTCAATTATTCCTGAGAACATTTTTCCAGAACAATCAATATATCGTTTGAAAACCTGATAATTTCTTTAAGTTCAAGACCAGACATTCCCAGGGGTATGGTTTTACCCTTCAATGGCGGATATACAGCATCCCCACCAATAATTTTACTTCCAATAAAAACATAAATTTTATCAAAGAGCTCGCAATCATAAAAGGAAGTTAAAACCTTTGTACCTCCTTCAACAAATAGTTTACCAATGCCCCTTTCATACAAATTTTGAATTACCTGCTGAATATCAAGAAATCCAGCAGAGTTTTTATCAACCTCAACAAATTCAACATTTTCCGGGTATTCTGTCTGCAAGGACCTTGTACCTCTACCTGTAAAAACGATCACTTTTTTAGATGTCTCTAAAAAAATTTTTGCATCACGCGGACATCTCAGGGATGTATCAAGGATAATCTTTGAATAACGTTTGTTTTTTAAAAGAGATTTTCTTCCTCCGTAAGGAACAGAATAATTCAGTTCAGGATTATCTTTGATAATAGTTTCTACCCCAGTCATTATTGCATCGTATTCAAATCTCAGATTTCTATTAAATGCTCTTGCGTCATCACATGTAATCCACTTCGAATTGCCAGAAGCATCGGCAATCTTGCCATCAATACTCATAGCCCACTTCAAGGCAATAAAAGGCCTTTTCTTTTTCATATATGTAAAATAGGCTTTGTTTAAGTCTATGGCTTGTCTTTCCAGTAATCCATGCCTTACTTCAATACCATGATTTCTTAACATGCCAACACTCTTACCGTTTACAAAAGGATTGGGATCAATGGTACAGAAAACAACCTTTTTTATACCTGCTTTGATAATTGCATCAGTGCAGGGAGGGGTTTTTCCATAATGACAACAGGGTTCAAGATTTACGTAAAGGGTAGCATTTTTTGCCTTTGAACCTGCCATTTTTAGTGCTTCCACTTCTGCATGGGCCAGCCCATACGCTCTATGCCAGCCCTGTCCAACGACATGATTTCCCTTAACAACAACAGCACCAACCATTGGATTTGGACTGACCAGTCCGAGGCCATTGTTGGCAAGAGAAAGACATTTTTTCAGGAAAATTTCATCCCTGGATGGTTTCATCTCATTTCCTGACCACCGGTCACGTTAATTGCCTGGCCTGTCATGTAACTGGCATAATCGCTTGCAAGAAAAACAGCCACATTAATCACATCCTTGTATGTGCACGGCCTGCCGAGAGGTACCTGGTCAATATATTTTTTCTTAACCTCCTCTATGGAAATGCCCCATTTTTTTGCATACTGCTGAAACAAACTTGTCTGCCATAGAGGACTTTCAAGAATATTCCCGGGGCATATCGCATTAACTCTGATATTAAACGGTGCAAGATCAAGTGCAATGCTCTGTGTAAGCCCGATACCGCCAAATTTGCTTGCCGCATACGCGCAATTCCAGTAGCTTCCTTTTTTTCCTGACTTTGAGTTAATTTGAATAATCACTCCACTACGTTGTTTCTTCATTACCCTTGCAGTATACTTTGCACAAATAAAATATCCTGTGAGATTTACCTCAATAATTTTCCTCCAATCCTCTTCTGGAAAATCTGTGATTTCATAGGACCTCAAAATACCTGCATTAGCAATTAAAATATCAATTTTCCTGAATTCTGATTCAATCGCTTCAATTTCTTTTTTCACCTGATGTTCGTCAGTAATATCAAGTTTTGCTTTTCTTCCAAGCCTGTTAAGTTTTTTCAATTCTTCTGCAACCCTATTTAGATTGTTTTCATCAATGTCCCATGGACATATGATTGCACCCTCTTGTGCAAATCCATAACTTAATGCCTCTCCAAGACCTCTTCCTGCACCTGTGATAATTGTAATTTTGTCTTTCAAAACCTCTGATTTCATGATTTACTCCTGTATCTTCACCACAACCTTTAATACACTGCCATTCTTCACAAGACGAATTCCCTTTTCAATCTCTTCAAGAGAAATTACTTCAGTGATGAATTTTGACGGATCTATTTTTCTTGAAGATATTAAATCCACTGCTTTCTGATAATCTTTTCGATTTGACGCAAATGCTCCAAAAACTGAGATTTCCAGGTAATGAATCAGATTGCTGTCAATCGTAATCATTGAATCATCTTTTGGAAGCCCGCCGAAGAAACTGATTCTACTGTGCGGTGCCGCAATAGAAAATGCCTCAATCTGTGCCTGCTTTGCAGGACATGCAGTGATAACCACATCCGCACCAAAATTTCTGGTAATATCTTTTATTTTTGCAACAGTATTTTCAGTATTTGGATTTATCAGAATAATATTGTCGAAATTCCTCGCAAATTTCTCAAGACGATCAAACGCAGGGTCCACCATAATAAGTTTTTCTGCGCCTGATGTCTGAGCCATAACAGCGTGCATAAATCCAATGGGTCCTCCACCATAAATCACAACTGTATCTCCATCCTGTATGTTTAAGTAATTTTGAGCATTGATGACACAAGAAAGAGGTTCAATGAGAGCCCCCTCAAGCAAAGAAACATTTTCAGGTAAAAGTACCCAGGCATTTTGTTTTACAGCAGGTCCTGGAATAATCATGTACTCAGCAAATCCTCCAGCCCAGTAATATCCAAGCGCCTTTGTATCAGGACATAGATTATAAAGTCCTTTCTGACATAGTCGACAGACACCGCAACCAATAGAAGTAACAGGCGTGATTCTATCACCAACTTTCAGGTTTGTTTTTACCTCTTTTCCGATTTCAACAATTTCTCCTGTTATTTCATGCCCGATAATAGCAGGAGGAATCACTTTCTTATGTCCATGGAAAAAGGTTCTAACATCTGTACCGCATATCGCACAATAATTCACTTTTATCAAAATCTCGTCGTCTGCACACACTGGTAATTTCCAGTTCTCTACAGAAATTTTTTCTGGACCATGGAAAATAGCGGCTCTCAAAATCTCCTCCTTTTTAGTAATTTTCATTATTATTTTACTTCAATTTGCCAATTTATGAAAATTGTACGTATTGAAAAATTGTTATGAAAACATTAAAATTTCTTTATGAAAAAGTTTCGTCAATTTTTCATTCCCCTGTTGCTACTTCAATCCATTGTCTATTGTTCAGATATCAAAGTGTATTTTTCTCCTTGCCAGAAAGTTGATAGATTAATCATAAATAGGTTGCTGCAGGCGAAAAAATCAGTTTATATCGCAACTTATACATTCGGCTGGAGTGATGGTTTTGAAACTCTTGAAAAACTTTCCAGAAAAGGAATTGATGTCAAAATACTGCTGCAGTTTCCACAGGAAAATGTTTCCATTAAGATTACTCAAACAAAAATAAAACAGTGGGATAAAAAATCCTGCCATTTACACGCAAAGTTCATTGTCATTGATGAAAGATATGTATTTGTGGGTTCTGCCAATTTTACTGAATCCTCCCTGATGTGGGACTCAAATAATATCGTATTTTTTAACGATGGAAATATAGGAAAGTTTTTTGCGAAAAATTTTTTGCTTTTGTGGAGTGGTTCAATGGATTGCAACACTTATAAGGATCAGGTTGTTGAAATATATTTTTCCCCTACCACTGATTGCGCTCAAATTATAAGAAATGAAATAGGCAAGGCAGAAAAAAATATAAAATTCGCAATGTTTTCATTTACCTCTGATTCAATTGCAGAAGAGATTTGCAAAGTGGGACTGAAAGGGGTACAAATTTATGGAATTTTTGAGAATTCTCAAAATCCAGCATCAAACGAATATGAATTTTTAAAACGATTTCACTTTTTCCATATAAAAAAAGATTGTTTCGTGGAAAACATTCATGATAAGTTCACGATCATTGATGAAAAAATTGTGTTAACTGGCTCGTTTAATTACACAGAATCAGCAAGAAAAAATATCGAAACACTGATTATCATAAGAAAACCAGATGTCGCGACATTCTACAGCAAACGATGGAAGTACCTCTGGCTATGGTATTAGCAATGCCTACACTTTTTTGTTCCACACATTGATAAAATTTTTGATTGACCTATCATAACTTTTTTCTGCTTCAGGCGGAAAAAAGCAACCCGGAATTTCACCACTGTCTCTGTGATAGGCAACGCATTCACAGCACATACCACGTTTACTGCATGAAACATATGTGCAGGTACAATGTTTTAGATTAGTGTCTCTATTACATTTCATTTGAACCTCCTGTTTATTTTTTAATAATGCTTTTAATAAAAGATATCATTGTTTCAGGGTCAAGCCCATGTTCAGCATAAAGTTCATCAGGTGTTCCTGAACTACCGTATTTCCTAATACCAAACCTGTGAAATTTCACGTTAACTTGTTTTTCAGCAATATATGCAGCAATTGTCATACCAAGCCCTGAATCAACCACATGGTCTTCATATGATATGATCAAACCAGTTTTTATGCCCAATTCCATTGCTTCCCTATCAATTATAACAGGGCATGAGCAATTGATAACACCAATACTAACTCCATCCTGCCTGAGCCGGTCAGAAATAGCAACTGCTCTTGGCACCAGTGCTCCCAAAGTATAAATAAATCCATGTTTCCCATCTCTTAAAATATCTGCCTTGCCGTATTCGAATTGATATTTTTCTCCAAAAAATGGTTTCCCATCAGAAGTTGTTATAATCGGTGTATAGGAACGACCCATTCCAACAAAATAATTTCCAGGATGAGTGGCAACATATCTGATTACTCTATCGGTTTGATTGGCATCTGCGGGTATAATGAGTCTTATTCCAAAAACATTTCTGAATAGTCCCACATAATCAATGCACTGATGAGTCTTTCCATCTTCTCCCACATCAAGCCCAAGATGCGTACACACAATTTTCAAATTTGTATAATTCTGGTCATTCAACCGGTGCTGATTGTAAGTTTCATCCACTCCAAAAACCCCAAAATCAGCAAAAAAACTGATGGCGCCATCAACAGAAGCAGCCCCTGCTACAGTCGCTGCATGATGTTCCTGAACACCACATTGAAAAAATCTTTCAGGAAATTGTTTTGCAAATAAATCTGTTTTAACAGAACTTGCAAGGTCGCAATCAAAAACAATTACTGGATTGTCTTTGTTATCCTTATTGGCTATTCCAATGTCAAGCAATGCGTTTCCAAATGCTGTGCGATTATCAATTTTTGTACCTGGCTGATACACCCGGATAGAGCCCTGAAGCGCTGAAATTTTAATATCGAACGTTCTGTCTGGAAATGAATACATTTTATTTTTTCTGATTTCTCTGTATTTTTCAAGTTCGCTACAAAGACCAAGTTCTTCCACGGCTTTCATGTACTCGTCTTCCTTCAAAACTTTTCCATGATAGGCACATTTACCTTCCATAAAAGAAACACCCTTTCCAATAACTGTGCTGGCAATGATACAAACAGGTTTATCAATTTCTAAACTTCTTCTAATCGTGTCGTAAAGGTCGGATATGTCATGACCATCGGTCTCCATTACTTCCCATCCATCAGCAAGATAGTTTTCCTTAATGTTGTTAGGCATGATATCAAAAATACAGCCGCTGATTTGAATTCTGTTATAATCAATAATAACCCTGAGATTGTTAAGTTTGTATTTGATTGCAAAACGACGTGCCTCGCCCACTTGACCCTTTGTCTGTTCACCATCACTCATCAACACGAAGGTAAAAGTATCCCGATTTTTTATTTTATCAATCAGAGCAAAACCACAACCCGCAGATAGTCCCTGCCCCAGATTTCCTGTGCCCCATTCAACCCCTGGCACTTTTCTCACAATGTGCCCTTCAAAAATACTACCTGCCTGTCTGAAGGAAGCAATGGCTGTATCAAGGTCAAAAAAACCAAGCCTTCCTAACACAGCATACACACCAGGAGAAGTATGGCCAAAACTGACAACAATTTTATCTCTCTCAGGATCATCTGGGGCATCAGGACTGATTGCTGCATAATGGAAGACAACATTGTAAATTTCCATAGCAGACATTGAACCACCAGGATGCCCAGAACCAGCAAGAGTTGTCATTGTCAGCACATCCCTTCGACAGAGATTGCTGAATTCCTGAAGTTTCTTAATTTCACTTTCAGGCAACTGGCTATAAGGAAATCTTTTTTTGTTCATATTTCTCCTTTCATGTAAGCAGTTGAACATGTTTCTTCAAATGTTCTTCAATAAAACGAAAATAAAGCTCACAATTTTTTTCAATCAGGATGTTGTAATGTTGTTTCATTTCCTGACTCTCAGGAGCGTTTCCAATAATACTTCCATAACTGATATGAATCAACTGCCTGATATGATTATCGGAAAATATCTCATCAAGATTTTCGTTCCTTATTTTTTCTAAATTTATCCTTGAAATATCTGTGGAAATTTCATAGGACCTTGAATTTTTTTCAAAGTCCTTCAGCGCAACTTCCAGACACTTCATAAAAAATTCCCTGTCAATTGCTGCAATGGTTTTCATCGCCTGAATCCACGAAGTCCCAGATGTCTTGACATGAAACATGTCTCCAAGTGTTTTTTTGAACGCACCATATATACTGAATTTGTCGCTTCCAGAATGGAGTGAAATCTTATATGGTCCAAGATGATTCCGTATTTTATTATGAATTTCCAGTTCTCTGGCAAATTCATTAATATCTCCAATATAATCTATCCCCTTTTCAAATCTTCCGGAAAAACGCAAAGCAAGGCTATTGAATTCAATATTTCTCCTGCGAAGCTCCATAACAATAAATACATGGGCATAAACAGTTGTCGGGACTTTTGTTTCATCAACAGAAACCTCAAAATCAAAATTCTTTTTCCTGTCAGAAATAAATAAATAACACTCCTCAATGAAATCAATAGCTTGCCCATATGTAATAGCAAGTTCAGAAACCATTTCTTCAGTGAAAACAAAAGAAAATCCATTACATGCGAAATTCTTACCAGAATATTCCTTAATGTATTTGTCGATACTTTGCTTTTTGCACGATGCAATGTCTGATGGGTTTCTGATTTTATCAGAGGGGTCAATGGTGAAAAATGTGTAGCCAGCAGAAATTGCTTCCTGTAAAACATCAAAATTTTTCGCATGGTCAGCATCCGCTCCAAAACCATTTATCCAGCCAAAGGCAAAACACCAAAAAATTACATCGTCAAGAACCTGTTTGAATGTCCTTCCTGTTCTTTCGAGTTCCCTTGCTGACTGCTGCGCAAAAATTGGGAAAAGCCCACTTCCCTCTACTGCACGGATATGCCCTGGGGTTGCAAAACCTGTCCGGTCGCCAAAGCCAAAGGAATTTTTCATACCTGCACAGACCGGGGTGAGAAATGAAAACGTTTTTCTTAATATTTCAGGTGATTCCTCTCGTTCAATAAACCGAAAGGAATTGTTTCCAATAACCAGATACATCCTTCCATTTTTTTCAGCAACAAAGTAATAATCGTCACCATGCTTTCTCAAGGAACTTTCAAAAAGTCTAAAATCTGGATATTGTTTTTTAAATAAATAACTCATTTTCGCCTCTCATAAAGTTTATCAATGTCTGGAACTTGGCCACTTTTCAATCTGAATAGTATCTCTCCTGCATTTTCCACAACAAAAGTATCCTGTTTCTTTCGAAAATCATCAATGTTGATCTCATCTGGATTGATATAGCCGAGGTTAATTTGCTGGCACACCTGTTTACTTATGCCAGTTGCAAGATAAACGTTGATTCTTGGAGTTTCAATTCCATCAAGAAAAGTGCCGATACCCTTGACATGAGTGGAATGGGCAAGGATACCGCCTGGAAAATTCTTAAATCTTTCCCATTGTTTAAGAAAATAGTCACGCGTATGATATCCAACCTGTCTGATGTACTTTCCGTGTGTATAAGAAACCTCTGTGATATGTGGAGCATAGATAATTAAATTTCCACCATCAGAAACAATCGGTTCAAGTTTATACATACATTTACCGGCAGTCCATATGTCATCATACATCACTGGCGCCATTGAAAGAACCTCGTTATAACTTCTGTCGACATATTCAATATTCAATTGCGCAGATAGATCTGCTGCTGCAGACCATGCCTCATTGTCTCCTGCGAATATTCCATAGACCTTTTTTTCTTTTACCACATAACATATCTGTGTGATTGGCTTATTTATAAAAGAAACTGCTTTGTTTATTGCTTCTCTGACAGGAGTATCTTTCACGCCATTGATCTTAGGATTTGTAATTAAAGCGCCGAGCCAGTGGAATTTGTGAAGGAAATGAGGACCTGAAATTCCAGGAAAAAGATACTTATATCCACCAGAAAACCCAACAACCTCGTGAGGAAAAACAGGTCCTGCGAGAATAATGTGGTCATAATCAAGTATGGTTCTGTTAATTGTCACAGGGATATCCTCGTTTAAAAGCCCACGAGAAATTCTCGAAATTTCGCTGGCTGTAATGGTACCAATTTCCACTATCGTTTTTTCATCATCCCAGCAGTGTTGAAATATCTGCGTCTGCGGATATTTCTCCTGGAACTTCTGACAGTTAATTCCAAGCAATTTTTCAATGTTTTCCACTGTCATTACTGGATGAGTTCCAAGTGCGATCATAAAATCCAGCTTTTTAACCCTGTGGTAAAGAGTATCAACTATGACTCTAAAAACATCTCCTGTTGGACCTGAACGAGTACTATCAGGTATAATAACCAGAACCTTTTCCTTTTTCTCCAGACCAAGAGATATCACAATATTCTGTAAAATAGAACCAAATTTCTGTTCAGACAGAACCTCATTCTTATTGCCTGTTCCTATTTTCATAAAATGAGTAACCTCCCGTCAGGATTAAATTGTTTATAAAGAGATTTCCTGATTTCCTGATTTTTTCTGTAAGAAGCGGTATGATCATAACCCTGTGTTTGCCACGGTGGCCTATCAGGTAATTTTTTTGAAAATTCACCAATCAAGTATTGCTCTAATTCCCCATGATACTTACCCGTCAAAAACAATTCAAACACCTCTGGAAATTTTTTCCAGGAATCGTTTTCATTCCCAGGAACAACAGGATAGAAAAGTCCGTTATTTTTCTTAACTGCCTCAAAATCCCCGATAGCATCACCAACCATTAGTACCGCCTCATCAGAATATTTGCCAACCTTTTTCAACATCTCTATATGATACGTTTTGCTTCCCATCTCCTGACCGCAAATCACTTTTACATATTTCAAAAGACCATGTGTATTCCAGTAATTAAATAAATCTTCATAAGGAGTTTGAGAAATCACAGCAATGTCCGCGTGCTTGTAAATTATTTCAAGACACTCCCTCACATTCTCAAAAGGTTGAACTTTATCAACGATATACTCAAGTGCTTTATTAACCGCCTGACTCCACCCTGATAGTTTATAAAGTCCAGAATCAAAAACTCGCGTTGACAGAAATTGGTCCAGAGAAACATTTCCCATGCCGTAGTTATTCTTTCTACAAAATTCAATGTATTGCTCAACTGGCTTAATTTCTGGTAGAGTTACATTTAGTTTTTTTACTTCATTTCGAACATCCTGACGACTGTGCAAAGCATTTAATGTGTACCTGATAGCAAGAAATCTATTGCAACCCCTGTGAACAGAAAAAAGATTATAAAATTCAGCAATCTCTCTGAAGTAGGACTCAATTTCCCACAGCTGATAGAATTCCATGTATAACGGGTGGAATATCAATATCTGTTTAGCATTCATATTGTCGGCAATGCATCCATCCGTATCAATTGCCACAAGAAAATCTTTAGTTCTTTCGAACGTTTTCAAATATTCTTGCGGAGTTTCCTGTAATTTCTGTTTTGCTAATTTTTCAAACATATACAAAGACACAACCAGTAAATTGCCTCCGAACCACTAAGACCTTTTTCGTTTCTCAATTACTTTGTGATTTCTCTTTCTGGTCTTCCTGGAAGTAACCATTCAGTATGGAATTCACGCACCTTTCCTTCTTCATTTACAACAAGTTCAGGGTCTTTTGGTCCGCCAATTTTGAAATAACCATGGGCTCCAAAGTAATCTCTTTGAAGAGCAGAAACCTGAGCAGATGGCATCACAGGCGATGTAATCTGCATTATGTAATCAAGCGCACCAGACATAGCCAGAACAGGCACTCCGCATTGATGAGCAACATCAATGAACTTTGCAAGCTTCCAGGTGTTAGATTCAACGAAACTGGCAAATTTTGGTGCAGCAAGAAGATTTGGAAGGTCTGGGTCAGATTCATACGCTTTAGTAATTTCATCAAGAAATTGAGCCCTGATGATGCATCCTGCACGCCATATTTTTGCAATTCTACCAATATTCAGGTGAAAATTGTACTCTTTTGAAGCAGCCTGAAGCAAAGCAATTCCCTGGGCATATGATGAAATCTTGGCTATGTATAGTGCATCGTGAGCTATTTCAATAATTTCTTTTTTGTCACCATTGAATTTGCCGGACGCGATCGTTAGTTTCTTTGCCATTGCAAGGCGCAACTGTTTATCCTGAGACATCTCTCTTGAAAATACTGCTGCAGCAATTGTTGGAATCGGCACCAATAGTTCCAGCGCACTCTGGACAGTCCAGGTGCCAGTCCCTTTCATTCTCGTAATATCCGCGACCCTGTCAACAAGAAATTCGTCAGAACCCTGATGTTTTTGTTTCATACTGTCAGCAGTAATTTCTATCAGGTATGATCTCAAAATGTCGTCCCTATCGTTCCATTTTGCCATGATATCAGCAATTTCATCTGCCTTCATTCCAATGTTTTTAAAAAACCACACAACCTCACCAATCAACTGCATATCGCCGTACTCAATTCCGTTGTGAATAGTTTTCACAAAGTGCCCTGCTCCATCAGGACCTATGTAATCAACGCACGGCTCACCGTCGTATGCCTTTGCCGCAATATCCCTGAATATCTTCTCTACAAGTCGATATGCTTCCTTTTGTCCTCCAGGCATAATGGCTGGCCCTTTCAATGCACCTTCTTCTCCCCCTGACACGCCTGTTCCAATAAAAAGAATTCCCTTTTCTGATAACATTTTGTTTCTTCTGATTGTGTCCTTAAAGAATGAATTGCCTCCATCGATAATAAGGTCTCCAGGCTTCAGATAGGGAAGAAGCATTTCTATAAAATTGTCCACCGGCTGGCCCTCTTTTACCATCAACATAATCTTTTTCGGACTTTCCAGAGAATCAACCAGATCTTTTAACTCATAGGTAGGAATAATATTTTTCCCCCTGGCAGGACCTTCAACAAACGCTTTTGTTTTTTCTGCTGTTCTGTTATAAACTGCCACAGTATAGTTTTTGCTTTCCATATTGAGGGCAAGGCTTCTTCCCATAACTTCCATTCCAATTATCGCAATATTTGCTTTTTTCATTTTCTGCTCCTTTTTGGTAAAAATTAAACACCCGAATATGCATTAAAGCCGCCATCGACAGGAATTACAACGCCTGTCACAAACTTTGATGCTCTTGATGCAAGCCATATACAACTTCCTATTAAATCATCTGGCTCACCAAATCTTCCCATTGGAGTGTGATTGATAATTGTCTTGCCTCTTGGAGTAAGATCATTGTTTTCGTCTATCAGAAGATACCGATTTTGTTGAGTAAGAAAAAAACCAGGCGCTATTGCATTAACTCTTAACAATTTGTTGTATTCCATTGCAAAGTGCACTGCGAGCCATTGAGTAAAATTACTCACTGCTGCTTTTGCTGCAGAATAACCAGGAATTCTCGTAAGAGGTCTGAACGCATTCATGGAAGATATATTGATGATAGATCCACCGTCAGGGTTTTTTACCATTTCCCTGCCAAATACCTGAGATGGTAGTATCGCTCCTCCAAAAAGATTCAAAGCCACAACCCGTTCCAGACCCTCAACAGGAAGATCAAAAAAACTTAATTCAGGAGATGTTGTTGCTTCCTTTAAGTTGCCCCCAGCGCAATTAACGAGAATATCAATTTTTTTATATTTCTCCATAATCTCTTTTGCGCACTCAATAATCTTGTCTTTTTTCAGTACATCAATGTAAAACCCTTCTGCATCAAGACCTTTTTTTTTCAACTGCTCTGCTGCTTCTTTAAAATTTTTTATATCGGCGATGGCCACGGATGCTCCTGCACCTGCCAGTCCTGCGCATATGCTGAATCCTAGTACTCCTGCTGCCCCTGTTACTACCGCATTCATTCCATCAAGACTGAATAAATCTATAATTTCCTTGTTCATATATCCCCCTTTATTCATACTTAAGATAATCAGGATGCGTGTGTCTTTGAAATGGCCGTTTTTCACCAGCAAGCGCCCAGAAATAATAAAGTTTATGACCGGGTATCACACTTACTGGATGATAACCTTTTGGAATGGTAATCACATCATTGGGAAGAATCGGAAATGCGACATCCTGTGTATCATCGTAAACACGCATCAGTCCGAAGCCTGTTTTTTCTGGTTCGCATTTGAAAAAATATAGTTCCTCATGTTTGCTCTCTTCTGGCATCCTGTCTTCATCGTGCTTATGTGGAGGAAAACAGGACCAGTGACCAGTATCATGAATTGTCTCGCCTGCTATAATTTTGGAAGCAGGAAAATCCTGAGGCATGATATTAAAAATTGAACGCTGATAATTCAATTTTCCTGCCCTTTGAACCTCTATGCCGTCAGATGAAATAAATACAGGAGAAAAATTTTTCCCTGATGGTGCGGAGACCGCCACTGCTTCTGAAAATCCCTCAGATTTCACGACATATTTTGTACCCGCAGGAATATATAGAGATACTGGTCTATCATTGAACACTCCCTTTCTTTCCATACAAAAGGAACTTTCTCCTATTGTAATATTGATTTTCCCTGACATAATCACCCACAACCATTCTTCATCTTCAGTATTTTGTTCAAACTGGAGCGAAAACATTGAAAACAAATAACTGAATGAAAGAAATTTAAGATCAGAATTTCTCGGTGAGACAATTTTTTTTTCAAAACCATGCCTCTTTGAAATTGAAAACCTCATTGACATAATATCTCCTGGATTATCGTGGAATAAGAAATCCCACGAATAAATTATACTGAATTTGCTCAAAAAATCAATTTTCTTTCTATCTGGCAGGATGTGCCGAAAATGTCAAACAGGTCCCTGTGTTTGAATTTTTCAATCCAGACCTCAATTTCAATCATGTCTGAGTTTTTACTAATCACATCCCATGATTCTGGCATATCACCAATATTATCAGGAAATTGTCTAATTCTATACCGGGCTTTCTTAATTTCAGGTGGTGATTTTTCACCATCTATGAGATAACGACATTCTGTAATCTTCAACCCCTCAGGTAGAACCTCATTCAAACTGTTTTTAATAACATCAGCTGAAATACTTCTATCTTTTACATGTATATCAATAACCTCGTTAACACCAGAAATACCAACCGCAACAGGCGGACCAAGACTGATTCTCACTCTGCGGCTATATCCATAAGAAAATTCAAGGTTTACCTGTAATCTTCTCACTGCTCTTTCAAAAATTTTCCCAATGTAATTTACAGATATGAACCTGGCAACACCCTGTCTTTCATAAATCATTCTCAATACTGGCATCGGCTTTTTATGTAGATTTCTTCTATATTATGGAACAAGCCACCGTATACTGTGGGTTTCAAATTACCAAATTTGTCCCTGACTGCATATAAAACTGCCTGTGTGGCAGTGAAAATCATTACCTGATTTTCACACATCAATTCCTGCCATCTGTCATAAAGAAGTTTTCGCTTTTTCTGGTCCATTTCTCTTGCTGCGTCTTCAAAAATTCTATCGACCTCTTTTTCCCATTCATAAACAGATCTTGGAGAACCTAAATTCCATAAATGAAGATGCCCTGTTGTCACCCACACATTCTTTCCGAAATGGGGGTCAATGCCACCTGTCAATCCAATAATGACGGATTCCCAATCTTTCGTTGCATTTATTCTTGTAACGAGAGAATTAAAATCAACCGGAAGAAAATTCACCTTCATGCCAAGTTTTTCAAGGTCATTTCTAATCAAATTTGCCTGCTCAATCCTTTCAGAATTATTACTGTTGGTGATGAGGGAAAAAGAAACCTGATTTCCTTTTGAATCATAGAGAAGACCATCTCTTCTTAATTGGAAACCTCCTTCCATCAAATATTTTTTTGCCTGGTCAATGTTATATGGAAATTTTTTTATCCTGGGATTGTAAAACTCCTGAACAGATTCATTTACTGGTCCATAAAGTGGGTATCCGAGACCAGCAAAAATATTGTTGATAATTGTTTGCCTGTCAATCGCGCAGGCAACAGCTCTTCTGAAGTTTATATTTCTAAACCATTCTTTTTTATATTCAGGAATGTTACTGTCAAGATTTTGATTGAAAACAAGAAACTCTGAACTTAATGAAGGTCCCACATTATAAAATTTCACCCCTGAAAGATTTGCTTTTTTGAGCAACAAATAATCCTGTGCTCTTAATGAAATCATGTCAAGTTCACCTTTCTTAAACTTCAACAATGCCATATTTTGATCGGGAATTGTCAGAATAATGATCCTATCAAGGTAGGGCTGCTGATTTCCATTTAAATCATGTTTCCAGTACAATTTGTTCTTCGTTAATATTACCCATTCTCCGGGACGAAAATCCTCAAGCATAAAAGGACCTGTTCCAACAATATCCTGCGGTTTTGAATTGAGACCCATGGCAGACGAAAATCTTTTTTCATCAACATCTTTTTTATATTTATGTTCAGGCAGTATTTCCTGACCCATTAACCTGAGAAATGGAGCAAATCGATCTGGAAGGATAAACTGTACTGTGAATTGATCAATTGCCTTCACTTTGATTGACTGATTGTTTATTGTGAAAACGTCCCGGCTACTGGTTGGGATATCAGGATTAAAAATCAAGCGATTGAATGTAAACTCCACATCTTTTGCAGTAAACTGAACACCGTCATTCCAGTAAACATCCCTTCTCAAATGAAATGTCCATATTTTACCAGTGGCATCAACATCCCAGGATTTAGCAAGATTTGGCTTAACCTTTAAACTGACCCCATCAGTCGCAATTAAACCTTCAAAAATAAATCCTGTAACAAAAGTTGTACTTGTTTCCTTTGCCACTATAGGATTGAATGACTTTGGTATTGAAGACGCCGAAATGACAATTGACCCGCCAGGTTTTATTTCTGCCGGAGTACCAGCACATACAAAAATAAAGAAAAACAAAAAACAAAGTCTACTTATTCTGTGCCGGTGGCACATTTGTGGAAGGTGTTGTTGGAACCTGTCGCAGTGGTTCTTCTGACTGAGGTATCGAACCCTTTTGCACTTCACGTTGAATCACTGAACCACCACTGTACTTGAAAGACACAGTAGTAAGCAAAATACAATTGATCATGAACAAAATGGCAAGCACAGTTGTGATTCTATTCATAATTGCAGGCGTTTCTGCACCAAATACGGTTTCCATTCCTCCACCGCCGAAAACATTTGCCATTGAAGAACCTTTTCCACTCTGAAGAAGCACCGCCACAATCAGCAAGATTGACACAATCAAATGGACAACAATTAACAGTGTTATCATACAAACCTCACGATTTTAATTTTTTTTGAAAGATACGATTCTTGAAAAAGATTCAATCTTCAAACTTGCTCCACCTACAAGAACACCATTGATATCTGGTTGAGACATTAATTCATCTATGTTTTCTGGCTTTACACTGCCGCCATAAAGAACCCGGACCATTGTGGAAGATCCTCCATAAATTTTCTCAAGTACTCTTTTTATAAAAAGGTGGACCTGCTGTGCCTGTTGCGGACTTGCATTCTTGCCTGTGCCTATCGCCCAGACAGGTTCATATGCAATCACAACATTGTTAATCAAAGAACTGGAAATGTGCTGCAAACCAATTTTCAACTGGCTTTCAACCACAGAAAAGGTTTTACCTTCTTCATTCTGCTGGAGTGTTTCACCCACGCACAAAATCGGTGTCATCCCGCAATCAACGACAATTTTAACCTTTTCTGATATAAACTGGTCTGTTTCCTCAAAAATCTGCCTTCGTTCTGAATGTCCGCAAATGACAAAAGATGCTCCAGCATCCTTTATCATTAATGGACTCACCTCACCGGTAAAGGCACCCTCTTTTGCGGGATAAACATTTTGCGCTCCAACAAAAATTCCAGAATCTTTCAGGATTCTACTTACGCCCACCAGTGCAGGAAACGGTACGCAAACAAGAACATCCCTATCATTTTGTTGTGGAATTTTTTTCAACTCCAGAGCAAATAGTTCTGCTTCTGAAGGCGTTTTGTACATTTTCCAGTTGCCCGCAATAAGTGGTTTTATCAATGTCTCCTCACTTTTTAAGAACGTCTATACCCGGTAGCCCCTTTCCTTCAAGAAATTCAAGAGATGCTCCGCCACCTGTACAGATGTGAGAAATCTTGTCTGCAACTCCGGCTTTATTTATTGCTGCGATTGAATCACCTCCACCGACAACAGAAAACGCATTCGTCGCTGCAATAGCTTTTGCGATTTCAATAGTTCCTTTTGCAAATGCTTCGATTTCAAAAACACCCATCGGTCCGTTCCAGAATATTGTCCTTGCCCTTCTGATGCAATCAACATACTCTTCAATTGCCTGTGGTCCTATGTCCACACCAGTCCAGCCAATTGGAACAGTGCCCCTTTCAGTTGTAAAATAGTGAGCATCTTCTGCTATTTTGTCAGCAACAACGTGGTCAAGGGGAGTATGGAATTCAAGATGCCGTTTCCTCAATTCCTTATAAATCTCTTTTGCAAGAGGAATTGCATCAATTTCGACCTTTGAGTTTCCTGTTTCCCAGTTATTCGCCCTGATAAAGGTATAAGCCATCACTCCACCAGTAATAATGGTGTCCACCCTGTCAAGCAAATTCCTGATCATCCCTATTTTGTCAGCAACCTTTGCTCCACCTATAATCAATAAGAAAGGTCTTTCAGGATTTTCGAGAAGTTTGCTTAATGCATTGACTTCTTTTTCGATTAAGAAACCTGCTGCCTTATCCTGGAGAAATTTTGTGATACCAACAATTGATGCGTGTGCACGATGGGATGAACCAAAAGCATCGTTGACATAGCAATCCGCAAGTCCTGCCAGTTCTTTTGCAAATGTCTCATCGTTTTCCTCTTCTTCAGGATGAAATCTCAAATTTTCAAGCAAAATAATGTCCCCTGGCTTTGCAGAATCAACTACCTTTTTTGCCTCTGTTCCTATACAATCCTTTGCAAATTTTACCTGCTTGCCGGTCAGTTCAGAAAGCCGCTTTGCCACAGGTTCAAGACTCATTTCAAGAACTGGCTTTCCCTTTGGCCTTCCCAGATGGGAAGAACAAATTACAATCGCATTCTGGCTTAATAAATAATTGATTGTATCCAGCGAAGCCCTGATTCTTGTATCGTCTGTAATGTTTAAATTTTTATCAAGAGGAACATTAAAATCGACCCGGACAAACACACGCTTTCCTGAATAATCCTTGTCCTTAACTGTTATCAGTTCCATTGTTTCCTCCCGGAAAACTCAACCCTTTCTGGCTATGAGTTTCAATAGGTCTACAATCCTGCAACTGTATCCCCACTCGTTGTCATACCAGCCGAAAACCTTCACCATGTCGCCATCAATTATATATGTGGATAGAGCATCAAAAATGCAGGAGTGTTCGTTCCTGACAAAATCCCTTGAAACAAGTGGTTCGTCACAATACTGCAGAATTCCTTTCAATGATGTTTCTGATGCCTTTTTGAATGCCTCGTTCACTGTTTTATCATCAACCTTTTTCTCGAGTTGAGCAACAAAATCAACTATTGACACTGTGGGTGTGGGAACTCTTATTGCAATACCATTCAGTTTCCCGTTTAACTTTGGAATCACTTTCCCTATTGCTTTCGCAGCCCCGGTTGTAGTTGGAATCATTGATAAAGCCGCTGCTCTCGCCCTTCGAAGGTCTTTGTGGGGAAGGTCAAGAATTCTCTGATCGTTTGTATACGCATGAATGGTCGTCATCAGCCCTTTGACAACACCGAATGAATCATCAAGAACCTTTACCATTGGAGCAAGACAATTTGTTGTGCAGGATGCATTTGAGATAATGTTGTGTCTTGATGGGTCATACATGGAGTCATTAACTCCGATCACAATCATCACATCCTCGCCCTTTGCGGGAGCAGTGATAACAACCTTTTTTGCACCTGCTTCAATGTGCGCCTTTGCCTTTTCTGCTTCTGTAAAAAGTCCAGTTGATTCAACAACTACATCTACCTTCAAATCCTTCCAGGGAAGGTTTTTTGGATCTTTCTCAACGAGAACCCTGTATGGTTTTCCGTTAATTACAATTTCTTTTTCTCTTACTTCAACACTGCCCTGAAAAATTCCATAGTTTGAATCATACTTAAAAAGATGCGCATTTGTTTTAACATCGGCTATATCATTAAATGCTACTATTTCAAAACCCTCCATTCCTTTTTCAATCGCGGCTCTCAATACCAATCTTCCAATTCTCCCAAAACCATTAATCGCAACTCTCATAATTCCTCCTTTTCAGGTGTTTGTTAGGTTGGTGCTGTTATTGTACACTTTTCAACAGTATATGTCAAAAATTTTTCCTTTCTAACATCATAGATCAGTTCCTGTTGACTAAAACATAACCATATTATATGATTTTTTCAAATCGCAAATACAAAATTTTTAAATAACAAGGAAGGCATTATGGATAAGAAAATAGAAAAAATGCTCGAGGAATTCAAATCCCCTGGTAGTGTTTATCGAGGTGCCCCTTTCTGGGCGTGGAATGGAAAACTTGAACCAGAAGAATTAACAAGACAGATCAGGATTATGTATCAAATGGGTCTTGGAGGATTTTTTATGCACTCCAGAGTGGGTCTTGATACAGCATATCTTTCAAAGGAATGGTTTGAATGTATCAATGCCTGTGCTGATGAAGCAGAAAAACTCGGGATGCTTGCTTATCTATATGACGAAGATAGATGGCCATCAGGAGCTGCAGGAGGTCTTGTTACAAAAAATCCAGAATACAGGATGAGATATCTTTGCATGAAAATATTTGATAATGTAAAACAGGTAAAGTGGTCTAACAATGTCCTTGCCGTGTTTGCTGTAAACTTCGAAGGCAGAAAAATAAAAAGTTATAAGAGAATAAAAAGGAATGAAACGCAAACGCCGGGCTCAAAAATTCTTGTTTTCTCTGTTGAAGTACAAAAAAATTCTGACTGGTATAATGGGTATACCTATCTTGATACCATGAACGACAGAGCAGTCAGGGAATTTATCAACATTACTCACCAGCAATACAAGAAAAATTGCGGTAAATATCTTGGAACTGTCATACCGGGCATCTTTACTGACGAGCCAAATTATGGTAGCCATTACTTTCACTATATCTGGCCAGCTCAACCAGAAGCAAATATTATTGTTAGCTGGACAGAAAAATTACCAGATGTCTTCAAAAAACGATATGGTTATGACATATTGAATCACCTGCCTGAAATTTACTTTGACACTGAAAATCAGAAAATATCAAGGGTAAGATACCATTACTTTGATTGCATCACGCATCTTTTTGTGAGTGCCTTTGCAAAACAGATTGGCGACTGGTGCGAAAAAAATAAAATTCTTTTTACAGGACATGTTCTTTCAGAAGAAACACTCAGTTCCCAGACGAATGTTGTTGGAAGCGCCATGAGATTTTACCAGTTTATGCAGGCACCTGGAATGGATATTCTCACTGAACACAGAAGAGAATTCAATACTGCAAAACAGGTAAGTTCTGTGGCAAACCAGTTTGGAAGAAAATGGAGATTAACAGAAACATATGGATGCACTGGCTGGGACTTTCCGTTTTCAGGTCACAAAGCCATTGGTGACTGGCAAACTGCACTTGGAATCAATTTACGATGCCAGCATTTATCCTGGTACACAATGCTTGGTGAGGCAAAAAGAGATTATCCCGCAAGTATTTTTTATCAATCTCCCTGGTGGCACCTGTATAGCAAAGTTGAGAACTACTTTGCCAGAATTTACGTAGTGATGACAAAAGGGAGGGAAGTAAGAGACCTTCTTGTAATTCATCCTATTGAAAGTATGTGGGCAATTTTTAGAATGCCAGAACTTGATAGTGAGAGAAAATTGCTTGGAAGAGATAAGGACATTATCGAATATGATAGAATGTTTCAGCAACTGTGCGATAGTTTCCTCTCATCTCACATTGATTTTGATTATGGAGACGAAGAAATTCTTTCGCAATGGGCAAAAGTGACTAAAGTAGACGACTATCCAGTATTTCAAGTGAATCAAGCCAGATATAAAGCAGTCGTTGTACCCCCTCTTTATACAATAAGAAGCACCACATTAAATTTGCTGAAGAAATTCAGACAAGCAGGTGGAACAGTTCTATTTGTTGAAAAAACCCCTGAGTATGTGGATGCATTACCAGCTACAGGAAACATTTTTGATGGTTTTGAAATTGCCAGTTCGTTTGAAGAATCAGTAAAAAAATTAGAAAGTAAAGCAAAAAGGGTATCAATCAAAGATGAAAATGGAAATGAAGTGAAACAAATCCTTTATTTTTTAAGGGAAGACAATGACGCATATTATTTGTTCTTGTGTAATACCTCTATGGAATGGAAAGACCTTTCGGAAAGACACACCCTTTCATTAGAAAGAAACATAGAATTCAATAATGTGATGATTTCAGGAATTCCTGATTGGCAATATCCAGCCATTGAACTTGATCCTGATTCAGGAAAACTTTACTCAGTGGAGGCAATCAAAAAGGAAAATGGCTATGCCATAAAAACATCTTTTCCTGGTATTGGAAGCAAACTTTTTATTATACCCAAAAAGGAAATAAAGCTGAATGTCGAAACAAGAGAAAGATTGAAAGAAATTCAAAGAACAAAAATTGAGAAAGATTTCTGGGATATACTCCTTTCAGAACCAAATGTTTTTGTACTTGATAGAGCGGCTTATAAAATTGGGAAAGATACCTGGCAGGAAGAAAAAGAAATCCTTAAGCTCGACAGGGAAGTCAGAAAACAACTTGGCATATCCCTGCGCGGTGGAACAATGGTACAACCATGGGCGAGGGAAAAAAATAAAAAACTTAAATCAACTCCTGTAACTTTGAAATACTCTTTTATTATCGAAAACATTCCATCAGGAGAAACATGCCTTGCCATTGAAAAACCGTCTCTTTACAGAATTTCTATCAATGGCTATTCAATACCCACTGACATAAAGTCAGGTTGGTGGGTTGACAGGTCTCTGGAACTATTAAAATTTGATCCGTGCATTCTCAAAAAGGGTGAAAACGAAATAATAATTGAAACTGATTACAATGCTGACCATCCAGGATTTGAAATTGTTTACTTACTTGGAAGCTTTGGAGTAAAAATGGTTAATGGTAACCCTGTAATTACAGAAAAAGTGGACAAACTAACTATTGGTGACTGGACACATCAGGGGCTGTTGTTTTATTCAGGGAATGTGACATACCTTCACCAGATACAGGTGAAAATTGAACAGAACCAAAAACTTTTTGTGAACATCCCTGAATACCGGGCCGTAGCAGTAAGAATTCTTGTTGATGGAAAACAGGTAGGAATCATCGCATGGCCTCCAAATGCTATTGATATTACAGAGTTTGTCAGGGATGGAGAATCTCATTTACTTGAAATCGAACTTCTCGGGCATAGAAGAAATTCTCATGGCCCTTTACATTTTTATCAGAAATATCCTGTGTGGACAGGACCATATCAGTTTATTTCAGAAGGAAATGAGTTTGTTGATGAATATCAAATCGTGCCCTGTGGTCTGACAAAGGATGTCGAAATTATCACATATCAGATGTTATAATTTGGCGCTGCTACTGCATTTGTTGTTGAACCTTTGCGGACAAACATTCACGTGATTTACGATATTTCTTTTGTACGAAGCTTAAGGTGATATGCCCGCGCAAAACGGTGAGCTTCGTTTCTTATATCCTGAAGAAGATGAAGTTCACTTGTGTCCTTTGGAAAAAAAATTGCTTTCTTACTCAAACTTGAGTACACGATTTCTTCTCTTTTCGCAAGCGCAACAACAGGAATATCGAGTTTCAAATTTTCCAATTCTTTCATCACTTCGTTTAATTGACCTTTCCCACCGTCCACAAGAATTAAATCAGGTTTTTCTGTCATTTCAGGATCAGTAAATCTTCTCCTTATTACCTCCCTGAGCATGCTGTAATCATCGACTTTGTCAACAGTTTTAATTCGAAATTTCCTGTAATCAGCCCTGCTCGGGACCCCACCCCTAAATACAACCCGGCTTCCTGTGGCATGGCTTGCCCCAAGGTGTGAAATGTCATACCCTTCAATCACTGCTGGTATTTTACCAAGTGAAAGTTTTTCAGCAAGAGCAGGTAGCACATTTTCTTTTCTGTAAAGAAGAAGTTCATCCTCGCTTCTCCATGGAAGACGTTGTTCCATCCTTTCAAGAAGATGAATTCTTTCAGCGATTAGTTTTGCATTCTCAAAATCCCAGGTTTTTATTGCTTCATTCAATTGTTTTTTTAATTGCTTGCAATAGTGCTTGTATTTTCCTGAAAAAAACGCCTTAATTCCCTCAACAATTTTTTTATATTCTTCTGGATTTACATTACCGGTACAGGGTCCACAGCAGCGCTTTGTGAAGAAAAATGTACATGGTTTCGATGTTTTTCCTTCAACAATTTTTTTTCTACAGGTTCTTACAGGATAATACTTCCTGATAAATCTTAACACCTGTTTCAGTCCTTTGACGTCTGTAAATGGCCCAAAGTACTGGTGTTCAAGTTTCTTTTTCTCTCTCACAACCATAACAGCAGGAAAAATGTCATGCGTAATTTTTAACCATGGATAAGTTTTACCATCTTTCAGATCAACATTGTATCTGGGCTGGTACTTTTTAATCAGAGAGCATTCCAGAACAAGGGCTTCGCCTTCTGATGCAACAGGAATGACTTCAATGTCATCAATTTCCTCAAGCAACGAGGCCCTTTTGTATTCAAATGGGGTGGTAAAATAGGAATTTATTCGGCTACGAAGGTGCGATGATTTTCCTACATAAATTGCATCTCCACTGCGATTTTTGAAGATATATACACCAGGGGAATCAGGTATTGTTTTTATCTTGTGTTTCAGTTTTTCTTTCATCTTGAGTTTGACTGCTTGATTCTTTTTCTTTACTCTCCTTATTCAACTCATCCACATAATTAAGCCTCAGGTCAGTAAGAATATCTTCAAGCATTCTTGCTTCATCTTCTTCAAGATTGCCCTTTGTTTTCATCTGCAGTGTTTCAAGAATATCAATCAACCTTTTTGCAAACTGTAAATTTTTTTCAGGTTTTCCACTAACAGGGTTTACCATCTTTCCCAATGCCTGCCAACAAAGGACATGAAGAAAATGCAACAGTTCCACAAAATCTGTTTTTTCCATATTCACTCCAGGTTAATTTGCTAAAAATTAAGATGCATGAGTGATGAAAAATGGTTCACAAGGGATGAACAAAATGGAACAAGAAATCTAAATCCGCCAGCAAACACAAGTGCGTAAACGATAAAAAGACCGTATCTTTCAATCCTGTTAAACAATTCACCAAATCTTGGTGGCAAAAGGACTGCAACAATTCTTGAACCGTCAAGAGGTGGAATTGGAATGAGGTTGAAAAAACACAAAATAAAATTTATAAATGCCGCAAGTTGAAATATTTCAGAAGCCATTCCTTTTGCGATACCGCTGATCAAAGAAAAAATAAATCCAGCAATAAAATTTGCCGTACAACCCGCAGCACCCACCATAATCATACCTTTTTGGTAATCCCTGAAACGCAGCGGATTGATGGGCACAGGTTTTGCATATCCAAAAGGTACTCCCACTGTTAAAGCAAGAACAAGAGGAAGCAGAATACTTCCTATCGGGTCAAGATGAGCAACAGGGTTTAACGTCAATCTTCCCATCAAATATGCAGTGTCATCTCCATTATAATAAGCAGCCAGACCATGTGAATATTCATGGATTACAACAGAAAAAATCAAAAAGAAAAATAAAATCACATTTTCCATTTCAATATCCTTACACCAGAAAGCTCCGGAAATTTCAAAACAGCGGCAAGAGCAAAGTACATTAGTATTCCGGTTATTGTCCCTGCTATGACAGTTACAGAATTTCCATAAGGCACCAATGTTCTTCTTATTCCTTCAATTATTATACCCCAGAAACAACTCATCAAAAAAACACGTGAAAAACTTTTTGTCATGCGTTCCATCTCAAGTAACCCAAATTTTTTCTTAAACAACCATATCAGTAAAACAAAATTCTCAATTCCTACCAGTGATGTTGACAATGCAATACCTCCGTGCCCCATAAATTTCATCAATATCATATCAAACAGCGCATTTGTGCCGATGCTTATAAGCCCTACTTTTACAGGTGTCGCAGTATCGTGATGAGCATAAAATGCCCTTGTGATAATAATTGCTGCACCATAGAATACAAGGCCGATTGAATAAAGCATTAAAGGATACGCGGTAAGTTCCACAGAATGTCCTGTAAACATGCCTCTTTTGAAAAAAAGTTCTATCATTTCTCTTCGAAAAACAATCATACCAATCGCAGAAGGAACAAGAAGAAAAATTGTCTGGTCAAGTCCTTTCTGAATGTTATCTTTTACCTGCTGTATCTTCTTTATCGCCACATCCCCTGATAAATGCGGCAAAAGCACTGTGGCAAGAGAGATGCTGAAAACCCCAAGTGGAAGTTGATAAATCCTTGTCGCATACCACAACGCTGATACTGCACCCTCTGCAAGGCTGCGTGCAAGCGAATAGTCAACAAGCAAATTTATCGGACCCACCGACACTCCAATAATAACAGGACTGAACATTTTCAGCATTTTTATTAAAGCGGGATGTTTCCACCGGGTGTTTAACACAATCGGTCCATGGACAGAAAACACTGCTGGCAATTGAGAAACAAACTGGCTCAATCCACCCAGCAACACACCTATTAAAAGAGCGAAAATTTTCCGGTCAAGGGTATTTCCAAAAAAATGAGTAAAAAAGAACAAGCCGATTATCCACCAGAAATCAAGAATAATTGGGTTTAATCCTGGTAGAATAAACCTGTGCCTCGCATTGAGCACGCCCATTGCCCATGCTGCAAGAGATACAAAAATGAGATACGGGAATGTAAATCTCAACAAAAATATGATTTCTGAAATTCTTGCAGGCAGAGAAAAATATTTTAGTAGAATCTGACTTGCAAGAAGAACAACTGCGTACAATAGTACTGTGACAACGAGGAAAAATGTAAACACCGCTCCAGTGACCTTCAGTATTTCCTCTCTTTTCTCTCCTGTCGCAATCAGTTCGGAAACAACCGGAATAAAAGCAGTGCTTAATGCACCTTCTGCAAGAAGCCCCCGGAAAAAATTTGGTATCATAAATGCGATCAAAAATGCGTCGTAGATGCCGGTGGTCCCAAAAAATCTTGCTGTAACGATTTCTCTGACAAGCCCGACAATACGGCATAAAATCGTCACAATGGAAAACCAGAAAAAGGAATTCCTGATTTTATCAAATGTCATTGTCTGGGTCGTAATAAAGGAAACAGAATGACATCACGTATGGAATTGCATCCTGTAAGAATCATCACCAATCTGTCGATGCCAATTCCAAGCCCGCCTGCAGGAGGCATGCCATACTCAAGCGCTTCTATATAGTCCTGGTCAATCACTTTGGGTCTTTCGCTAGGTCTTTGAAGTTCCTGTTCGAAACGTTTTTTTTGCTCTAACGGGTCATTTAATTCAGAATAGGCATTTGCCACTTCAAGGCCGCCTATGAAAAGTTCAAATCTTTCCACCATTGATGGCTCGCCTGGCCAGGACTTTGCAAGCGGCGATGTTTCAACAGGAAATTTAATCACGAATGTGGGATCAATCAACTTCGGTTCAATGGCCCTTTTGAAAAGCAAATCAAGAAGTTCAAACAGGTCCTGTTTTCCTTCTGTATCAAGGTGCAAATCAGAAAACGCTTTTTTTACATCATTGACATCCCTCCAGTTGTTAATGCCAAGTTGTTTCCAGCAATCTTGCCAATAAATTTTTTTCCACGGTGATTGAAAGTTAATTTTTGTATCACCAAAATCTATTTCTTCTGTATCAAAAATGTTCTGTGTAATGTGACAAATTAATTTTTCTGTCAGTTTCATCATCTCCTGATAGTCGTCATAAGCTGAATATAATTCAAGCATTGTAAATTCAGGATTATGTAAGGTTGAAATCCCTTCGTTTCTGAAGGATCTGTTGATTTCATAAACTCTTTCCATACCCCCGACAAGAAGTTTTTTCAGATACAGTTCTGGTGCAATTCTCAGATACAGATCCATATCAAGTGCGTTGTGATGCGTGATAAATGGCCTCGCTTCAGCGCCACCAGGAATTGGATGCATCATTGGTGTTTCAACCTCAACAAAACCGGCCTCGTTAAGGAAGTCCCTGATGAGATTAAGTATTTTTATTCGCGTTTCAAAAACTTTCTGTGCCTGCGGATTCATGATGAGGTCAAGATACCTTTTTCTGTATCTTACTTCAACATCCTTCAGTCCATGCCACTTTTCTGGTAATGTCCCTATAATTTTGGAAAGAAGAACAAAATCCCTGACAAGCACCGTTAATTGTCCTGTGTGGGTAGTAAAAAGTTCACCCTTTATTCCTATAATATCTCCCACATCAAGATTTCTGAATCTTTCAAAAAGCACTTCTCCCAGAATATCTTTCTTGAAGTAAATCTGAATCTTTCCACTCTGGTCCATGACATCGCAGAAAGCCGCCTTTCCATGTCTGCGAATTGTCATAATCCTGCCAGCAATAGATATCTGACCCTTTCGTTCAGCTGTAAGAGACACAATTGGTTCTCTGATAAATTTTCTACCATACGGCTCTATTCCCTGTGATTTCCACCATTCAATCTTTGTCATCTTTTCTTTTCTCAGTGCATCTTCACTCATTTTTCTCCTCTGCAAATTTTCTTATTCTCACCCATTTTATCGTTTTTTCGTGTGCTTCATGGATGTTGAAAATATTTCCTTTGTAAATAAATTTCTCACCCTTTCTTGGCAATTTTCCGAGATATTCCATAATAAATCCGGCAACAGTTTCAAATTCTCCCTTTGGTAAATCTAAATCAAGATAAGCATTGGCTTTCTCAATTTCCATTGAACCCTTTACAAGGTAACTGCCATCGCTGAGCTGTTGATAATCACCAGCATCATGTTTATATTCATCTGAAATTTCACCAACAATTTCTTCTACAAGGTCTTCCATTGTCACAAGCCCTGCTGTTCCTCCGTATTCGTCCACCACAATTGCCATCTGAATCTGCTGCGCTTGCAATTCCTTCATCAGGTCGTTGATCTTTTTTGTTTCAGGAACAAAATATGCCTTTCGCATAATATCTTTTGCAAGAAGGTCCTCACGTTCAAAACCCCTTGCTATAATATCCTTCAAATACACAATTCCTTCTATCATATCAAAATTTCCTCTATAGACAGGATATCGTGAATACCCTTCTTTTGCCACAAGAGACAGAATTTCTTTGATTGTTGCATTTACATCCACAGCAACAATATTCACTCTTGGAATCATCACTTCTGAAACCATTTTGTCTCCGAGTTCAAAAATGCTGTGAATCATCTGCCTTTCTTCTTCCTCTATCAGTCCTTCTTCTTCTCCTGCAGACACCATCGCCTTGATATCCTGTTCTGTTAACACTGGAAGAATTGAATCTATGCTAATTCTGAATAAACTTAAAAAAACCTCAGCAAATCCAAGCAAAAAACGATTGAAAGGTTCCAGAATCAAAGTAAAAAGTTTTATTGGAACAATCGCATAACTAACAAATTTTTCAGCATGTTTTTTGGCAAGGCTTTTTGGAATAATCTCGCCGATCACCAGTATCAGAAACATAACGAGAAATGCCATAAACCCTAAACTGATTCTACCTGAACTTCTATATGCAATTGAAGCAGCAAGAATTGAAGCAAGCGATTCAACAATCGTATTTCCTACCAGTGTAGTTGCAAGAACTCTATGAGGGTACTTTAACCAGAATTCAAGTTTTTTCTTCCTCGGGTCTTCATCTGGTATTTTTTTCAGGTGATATGTTCCGAGCGAGACAAATGCCGTTTCAGAAGCAGAAAAAAACGCCGCAAGACCAATTAGAATAAAAAGAAAAATTAACTGAATTACTAAAACGATGGAGCTCATTTTAGTAAATATCCTTTGACACTTGACAGAAAACCTTCAGCATTCAGTTTAAACTCCTTCCTTACTTGCTGAAGGTTTTTTAATAGACAGGCCAGTACACTTTCAACTTCCAGATTTTTCCCGAGGATTTCTTTGCAGCTAGTGGCATCATCCATGGTTTCATCAAGTGTGTTATTAACGTTTATACCAATGCCTATTATAACACACAGGCTGAGATTTTCAATAAGGATCCCACCAATCTTTGATTTCTTTACGTATATGTCGTTTGGAAGTTTTATTCGTGAAACAATGCCAAATTGTTCAAGCGTATCAACAACCGCCTTTGCAACAATGATGAAAAGATATCTCAACATTTTCTCATCCACATTTCTCCATGCCACTGACATCCACAATCCTCCCTCATTTGAAATCCACGCTCTTCCCTGTCTGCCTCTGCCATGGGTCTGTTTTTTTGCAACCACTACAAATTCGTTTTCCTTTTCACACAAAGTTCTTGCTACGTCCATTGTACTTGCTACATTATCAAAGAAAAAGATAGTATAACCAATCATTTTAGACATTTTCATAAATTACACACCTCATTCCGATAATTCCAAGATGTTCAACATAACAACCTTCTTTTACTCTGCGACAGAGTGACCTGCCAGAACCACCAGTAAAAACAACATGCAAAACAGGGTTTTTTTCCTTAAAAGCCCTGATATAGCCAGACACAAGAAAAGAAAGCCCATAAACAATTCCGGAACCAATTGCTTCTGATGTATTTTTACCTACCAAAGAAACAGGCGTCGACATTTTAACATTTTTTAATAAAGCAAGTGTTCTCAACGAGTTAATAATCAATGTCTCTCCAGGAAAAATTACACCGCCTTCAAAATCACCACTGTCGTTCATAAGGTCAATGGTGATCGCTGAACCAGCATCAATAATTACGCACCCTCTTCTATATAATTGCCATGCTCCAAGCGCATTCAGAAGCCTATCAATTCCCACTTTATCTGGTTGCTTCACTTTTATTCTAAATGGAAATTTTTTACTGGTAATTTCTTCAATGTTGTTAAGTTTTCTTTTAATGACCTCTGTTGCCTCTGGTACCACAGAAGCCAGGTATATCCTGTCATTATAATTAGAAAAATGTTTTCTTATTGTCCGCGGTATATCCTGAGTTCTAATGTTAAACACCCGAATAATTGAGCGTTCATTTACATGCGCAATTTTCGTGTTTGTATTCCCGACAAGAATCGCAGTGTTCATTTCCATTTTTGACTGATTGGGTATTCGATATCATTGTAATTCAATATTGATTCAATGGCAAAAATGGATTGACTGAACATTGAATTAAAAGTACAATAACATTGATTTTAAAAACCAGGAGGATATATGACCAGCAGAGAAAGAGTGTTATTAGCTTTGAACCATAAAGAACCAGATAGAATCCCGATGCAAGATTCTCCATGGGGAGCAACAATCAAGAGATGGAAAACCGAGGGACTTCCTGAAGACGCGGATGTGAGCGAATATTTCGGGTGGGATTTTGCCTTTTTGCGCGCTGATTGTACGCCCAGATTTCCTGTGAAGGTCATTGAAAAAAATGAAAAATTTATTATTCAGACCACGCCTCAGGGAGGAAAAAGGAAAAATTTCCGAGATTATACCACAACTCCTGAAATTATTGACTGGCCCATCAAGACGAAAGAAGACTGGATAGAAATCAAAAAAAGATTAAATCCTGATTTTAGAAGAGTTGACTGGGTAAGTGCTCTCGCTTATTACAATAAGGCAAAAGATGAAGGAAAGTTTATATGCTATAGCGGTGGATTTGGATATGACATTCTGCAAAATTATATGAAAACAGAGCAACTGTTAATTACAATGATTGAAGACCCTGGCTGGGTAAAAGAAATGATTATGACTCTTGCAGAATTAAATCTCATTATGATGGAATTTATGATAAAAAACGGTTTTTCGTTTGATGGTGCTTTCTTTTTCAATGATATGGGGTACAGAAATGCCTCGCTGTTTTCTCCTGATACTTACCTGAAAACACATTATCAAGCAGACAAAATGGCATATGGCTTCTGTCATTCAAAAAACATGAAGGTGCTTTTGCATTCCTGTGGAAACGTAAAAGAACTTATTCCAATGCTAATTGATGCAGGACTTGATTGTCTTCAGCCGCTTGAGGTCAAAGCAGGAATGGACCTTATCGAACTGAAAGAAAAATATGGAGATAAACTGGCTTTTATGGGTGGCATTGACACACGATTAATGAACGACCCTGACAAAACAAAAATTGAGCAGGAAATAAAAACAAAATTTGAAGTTGCCAAAAAAAATGGCGGCTACATCTATCATTCTGACCATTCCATCCCGAATACTGTAAGCTTCCAGGATTATTGTATAGTGATGGAACTGGTAAAAAAATACGGGGTATACGAACATCCTGAAACGCTTCCTGAAGTTCCAGCCATTGAAGAAGTAAAGCAGCAAGCGCCTGTTGAACAGAAAAAGAAAAAATTTGGCTTTGGAAGAAAGAAAGAAGAAAAAGCAGTCGAGCCGAAAGAGGTTCTGTCAGAAGTAAAACCAGAAGAAACCAAAAAAAGATCTTTGTTTTCAAGAAAACAACAAACACCTCCTGCAGCACCTGCTTCAGAAGAAAAAATCGAAAAGAAAGAGAAAAAATCAATATTTGGTTTCCTAAAAGGTAAGAAAAAATGAAAACTGCTATAGGGATTGACCTGGGTGGTACCTATATCAAGTACGGACTGGTTAACGAAACAGGCACCCTAATAAAAAAGGGGATGCTTCCAACAAAAGCAGAAAGTGGCAGTCGCGATGTTGTGATAGAGCAAATGTCTCTTGCTATCAATGACGTATGGAATGAAAATATAGAAGGTATTGGTATTGGGACACCAGGAATTGTCGACAATAACGGCGTGGTATATGAATCTCCCAATCTTCCTGACTGGCATAACTTTAATGTGAGGGAAGTATTTGAAAAAAAGTTCCATAAAAAGGTCGCAGTAGAAAATGATGCCAACAGCATTGCCTGGGGAGAATATCTTTTTGGAGCAGGTAAAGGAACACGCACAATCGTATGTCTTACACTTGGTACAGGACTTGGCGGAGGAGTTGTGATAAATGGAAAACTTTTGCGCGGAGCAATATATTCTGCGGCAGAACTTGGTCATATGCCAGTGGATTATAAAGGACGCAAATGCGGTTGTGGTTCGCAGGGCTGTATTGAAGCGTATGTGGGAAGGGATTACATTGTACGTAGCGCCATAAGAAAAATTAAACGTGGGCAAAAAACAATTCTCACACACATGGTGAATAATCTTTCTGAGATTACTCCAAAACTGATTTCTGAAGCATATCAAAAAGACGACAAACTTGCCAGACAGGTGTGGATTGAAATGGCTACTGCACTTGGTGCATTTCTTGCTGGAATGGTAAACATGTTAAATCCTGATAGAATTATTCTCGCAGGAGGCATTGCCCAGGCAGGCGAAATTCTTTTTGATACAGTAAGAAAAACAATCCAAGAAAGAAGTATGAAGGTCCTATCTGCAAGTGTTCAGGTGGTACCAGCTGGACTTGGAACAGACGCTGGAATTATTTCAGGCGCTGCGCTGGTCTTTCAAAAATAAAAAAATGAAAATTATTTACTGGGGTAGTTCTGCCTTTGGAATTCCTTGTCTTGAAGAACTAAAAAAATCCTGCCAGATTCTAGCAGTTGTTACCAGTCCTGATAAACCAAAAGGAAGACATCTAAAAATTACCCCTGGCCCAATAAAAATCTGGGCTCAAAACAACAACATCCCGGTATTGCAACCAGAAAAACTGAAAGACAATATTGAGTTCTTGAATCTTATAAAGTCCCTTAAGCCTGACCTGTTTGTTGTAATATCCTATGGCAAGATTATTCCCAAAGAGTATCTCAAAATACCCAGAATTGCTCCCATTAACGTACATCCATCCCTTCTTCCAGAATATCGAGGACCTGCGCCGATGGAATGGGCTCTCATGGATGGCAAAAAACAAACCGGTGTTTCAGTAATATTTGTCACCGATGATGTGGATGCCGGAAATATTATCAGTCAGAAATCAACATTCATTGAAGACCGAGATAACATTTTTACTTTAAGAGAAAAATTATCAAAAATAGCAGTTGATGTTCTTACTGATAGTTTAGTCAAACTGAAAAATGGATACAGAGGAAAACAGCAGGAAGGAAAAGTTTCCTATGCTCCGAAACTAAAAAAAACTGATGGTCGAATTAACTGGTCAAACAGTGCAACCTCAATTCATAATAGAATCCGCGCTTTTGCTGACTGGCCAGGAACCTATACATTTCTGGTTTCGAACAAGGGCTGCAGAATGTTAAAAATCATCTCATCTACTGTAGAAAAAGATACTGGCATTTATGAGTCGCCAGGTAGATTTGTTGATTTAAACAAAAAAATCCTTGTTGCCTGTGGCGAGGGAATTTTGAGAATTGAACGGCTTCAGGAACAAGGGAAAAAACAGCAAAATGCTCTTGATTATCTCAATGGTCATTTTCATCTTCTTAAAGATGGCCATTTTGAATAGGCCAGTTATTGCAAAATTCAGTTTTGTCGTGTAAAATATTATTTAAAAAACCTTCTTGAACAAGGATGAAGGATGCCAGTGATTGTCCAGAAATACGGTGGAAGTTCGGTTGCAGATACCGAAAAAATTAAGAGGGTTGCTGAAAAGATTGTAAATACATACAAAAATGGCAACAAAGTGGTTGTCGTTGTCTCAGCCATGGGAAAATCAACAGACAACCTTATTAACCTTGCAAAACAGGTTCATGACTCTCCTCCCACAAGAGAAATGGACTTGCTACTTTCAACAGGAGAAATCGTTTCAGTGGCATTGTTGTGTATGGCAATTGAAAAACTGGGATATGAAGCAGAAGGACTTCCTGGCTTTCTCGCAGGCATTCGTACAGATAGTACTCATACAAAAGCAAGAATCCGAGCCATTGATACTCGAAGAATTCTTGAGGAATTAAAAAAGGGCAAAATTGTGGTCATTGCTGGTTTTCAAGGAATAAGCATGGAAGAAAATATTACAACTCTTGGCAGGGGCGGTTCAGACCTGACTGCCATTGCGATTGCAGGCGCATTGAAAGCAGACATCTGCGAGATATATACTGATGTCCCTGGGGTATTCACTGCTGACCCAAATATTGTTCCTGACGCTCGTATTATTCCAGTCATTTCCTATCAGGAAATGCTTGAAATGGCTTCAACAGGAGCAAAAGTAATGCAATCACGCGCTGTTGAATTTGCCCAAAAGTATCATATACCATTTGTTGTTAAATCAACATTTATTGACAGTGGAGGAACCATGGTCACTGAAGTTGATTTTAAAGAAGGTGCTGTGGTATCATCAGTAACTCTTGACGAAAAACAGGCAAAAATTACTTTTTTCAATGTGCCAGACAAACCCGGTATTGCTGCCAGAATTTTTGGCGCTCTTGGAGAAGCAAGTATCAATGTTGATGTCATCGTGCAAAACGTCAGTACCAGCGGATACACTGACCTATCATTTACAGTGAATATTTCTGACCTCGAGAAAGCATTTGAAATTTCAAAAACCATTGGCGCAGAATTGGGTTGCAAGTCAGTTACATCTGATAATGATATTGCAAAGATTACTGTAATAGGTCTTGGCATGATGAACCACCCTGGTGTTGCGGCAAGAATGTTTAAAGCCCTTGCAGAATCTAACATTAACATTGAGATGATCAGCACATCTGAAATAAAAATATCTTGCATTGTAAGAAAACAGGATGGACAGAAAGCATTGAAGGCAGTTCATAAAGAATTTATTAAATAGATTTCAAAAAAGTGCTTCTTCCTCACCCATTAAACTGACCTGAGAAGCATCTCCGAGATTTATTTTTTGAAGATTACCTGTAAGGTATGCTGAATAACCTATTATTGAATCTGTCAGGACAACATTCTTGATGCTGGCATTGTCATTGATGATGCTGTTCTGAACAATAACATTGACCATGTTAACATTTTTGCCGATTGAAACAAATGGTCCAATTACACAATTTCTCAATTGGGCAGAGGGATCTATAAAAACGGGCTCATTAATTACTACACTTGGCAGTGACGGAATAACTGGCTTATGTTTTTCGAGCAAGTATCTATTTGTTTCAAGAAGGGTTTCAAGTTTACCGCAATCAAGCCAGATTTTTGCAGGTATTCCAAGAATTTTTTCGCCTTTTTCTATCATCATCTGTATCGCATCCGTCAGCTGAAATTCATTTCCTGTTTTTCTCCCTGAACTAATCAATGCCTTAAGACAATCAAAGAGAAGGTGACTATTATTCAAAAAATACACTCCACACAACGCGTGATGAGAAATCATTTCTGACGGCTTTTCAACTACCTTTGTAATAATACCTTCACCATCTGTCACCGCAACTCCGAATCTTCGCGGGTCCTTTACTTCTTTCAAGGCAATCCAGCTGATACCATCCTCAATCAAATCTTTGACATCTGCCTCAATCAAAGTATCACCTAAGTTAATAAAAACAGGTCCCTTCACATGTTCAGCTGCAAGAGAAATTGCATAACCGAGCCCGATAAATTCCTCCTGCTTAACAAAAATTGCCTCAACATCCGAATAATATTCTCTTACGTAATTTACAATTTTGTTTCCCAGATGCCCGGTGATAAAAACAAACCTCTTTATACCCAGTGTTTTCACATAGTCAATCAGATAACCAAGAATTGGCTTGCCAGCAACGGGCAACAGTACTTTTGGAATTGTAAAAGTATGCGGCTGAAGTCGTTTTCCTATCCCGGCAACTGGAAGAATGCATGTAACCTGTTCCATGTTGTTATTATATCACAAAAAGCAGGAAATTTTGAAACAAAACAGAAAAATTTTATAATAGCTTTATGAGATATCCATACATTAAAGAATGGGATTTCAAACACGAGTTCGACGATACATGGGAAGCAATTTCTGAGAAGGATTTTTCCATTAAGAGGGAAAACGGAATATTGTGCATTGAAAATTTTGCAGATGGCGTGGCCCCTGTCTACTTGAGACCATGTTCAATATATGGAGACAGAATTGATATTCAGTTTGCTGAAGGACATCCGCAAGTCGGTACTTTTACCTGCGGTTTTCTTGCAGGATTTGAATACATAAATATCACTTTTGATTTCAAAAATTGCGAATTAAAACTTTTCACCCATGAATTTCATAAACAACAGCCAAGATACTCTATTAATAATAAGGTCTCTCATGTTTCAAGTATCAGCATTATCAGAAATCAAGACATTCTTGAAGGCCTTCCTTACGAAGGTTCTCAAGTACAAATTCTAATTAACAATCATAACATCGGAACAATAAGAAACATTGACTTTTTGCCAGAATCTTTGTTTATGCTTGGATTAAAAGGAAAAGGGAAAATTGCAATATCACATTTCAAAATTTCAGGACCCCTGCGGCCAAGACCCGAATATCTAAATATTGGAATATGGCAACAATCAAAAAAACCAACAACAGAAGAAAATGTTGATGCGCTGATTGAAGGCGTAAAACGTGCTTCAGAAAACGCAGTACAGATTCTTGTGACACCAGAAACAAGTTTAACAGGCCTGCGAATTGCACCAGAACTGTATAACAGACAGCATATACAGGAACAACTGCTCAGATTTCAAAAGGCAGTTTCAAAAATCAAGAATGCTCCGTACGTTCTCATCGGATATCCTGAGTGGATACCGGGAAGATATGTTGAGGGAGCAACCCTTGATTCAGTAAGAATTAATTGCCACAGGTTTGTGAGACCAGATGGAACACTGGGACCGGTGATGGCAAAGGTACATTCATGTGAAGAAGGCCTGTGGCATGGCAGGAACTATAATTTACAGAGGGTCTGTGGAACAGAAGTTGCTGTCGGAGTGTGTCATGATGGACATTATCAGGATGTATGGGCTATCGGTGTGATGGGCGGAGCACGGTTATGCTTACATCCTTCAGCTGGTGGAAAACTCAAAGGAAATATCAAAGAGATTGTTAATTCATACAGAAATCTTGGCGAAAACCTTGATGCCTTCTGGGTAAGAGTGAATGCTGGCGGTGGTTCTGCTATTGTTTATCCCTGCAAAAATAGAAAACAACCAGACACAATCCTGGCAGTTTGTGATGATCTAACAGAAAAAAGTCCCACATATCCGGAATACTCAAATATGGGAGATTTGTTTGCGCACGCCAGAATACGACTCTGGGATGCAACAGGTTGCTATCCGATGAGAACACTGAGAAATGGATGGAAGTACAATGTGTGGAAACAATTAATCCCAGACATTCAGGAAGTGTGATGATTCAATTTCTGATAAAAACGATCTCTTATATTCGACAATTTATCAAATGGAAAGGATGCCCTGATATGTTTCCACCTGTTGCATATCACAGGTGAGTTTCCAAGATAATCCTCAAAACCCAGGCCATTGCTTTCCATTGCACTTTTCCACCTATTAAAATTGAATGTTTCAGACCAGTTCTCCATTTTACCGCCTGCCTCCCATACAGCAACAATAACATCTCCGAGTTTTCTGTTTCCTCTTGAAAGGAGACATTCCATCGCGCTCATTTCCCACGGATGAAATTTCAAATGCACGAATCTATTTTTTGAAAAATTTTTCAGCAACCTGTTTTTTATTTCCGCATGTATTTCAAACTTAGGAAATTTCTCCCATTGAAACGGAGTATGTGGTTTTGGAATAAAAACATTAAAAGAACACTTTACTGAAATAATTTTTGAGATTTTTTTTATCAACGTCTCAATTTCTTCAATTGTGTTATCATTTTCACCAGGTAGCCCTAACATAAAATACAGTTTCAACTGACGCCACTGCGTTTTTTTTGCATCCATGGCAAGTTTTATCAACGTATCATCTGTGATTGGTTTCCCTATCAATTTTCTAAGGGTTTCTCCGGTTTCTGGTGCAAATGTCAGCCCTGTCCTTCTCACCTGGCTGATTCTGTTTGCAAGACGAAAAGAAAATGTGTCTATTCTCAATGAAGGAAAAGAAATTGCAACATTTTTGTCTTTCAGCTGGTCAGTTAACCCAATCACAATTCTCTCTATTTCAGGATGGTCAGCGGATGAAAACGACAGAAGAGAAATTTCTTCATAACCTGTATTTTGATATGCTTCAAGCCCAAGTTTGATCACCGATTCTGCACTCCTTTTTCTCACTGGTTTCCAGCAAAATCCAGCCTGGCAGAAAAGGCATGCCTGAGGACATCCTCTCATAATTTCAAGCGAAATCCTATCATGAATAATGTCACATAACGGTACAATCCATTTTGTAGGAAATGCCGCGTTTTCAAAATCTGTCACAAAACGTCGTTCAATGAAATCAGGAATACCTGCTTCAACAGGTCTCACACTTTCATCAGATTGCGGATGATAAAACGATGGCGCATAGCATCCTTTAATTTTTGCCAGTTCCTTGATAATGTCATTTCTTTTAAGACCCTTTAATTGTCTGTAGACATTAACAAACTCAACCATTGCTTCCTCTGCCTCACCTATAATCCATATGTCTATAAAGTTAGCAAGTGCCTCTGGATGAAATGAACAGTTACCACCGGCAATAATAATCGGGTCTTTTTCGGACCGCTGCGAAGAATAAATCGGAATACCTGAAAGAGATAGAAGATTAATGACATTGGTATAGTTTAATTCAGAAGAAATACTGAAACCAACAACATCAAATTTTTTTAAGGGTAACTTCGATTCAAGCGAAAATAAAAATCCACCTTCCTTCCGCAGGATTTCTTCAAGATCAATTCCTGGAGCAAAAAACCGTTCACAGGCAACTTCCTTTATGTTATTGAGTATATGATATAAAATCCTGATTCCAAGATTCGACATACCAACTTCGTACAAATCTGGATATCCTAACGCAATTGTTATCTTAGCATTTTCAATATCAGGATGGACAGAATTAATCTCATTGTTGAGATATGTAATTGGCTTTCTTATTTTGTTCAAAATTTCTTCAAGGTTAAACATGGAGTATTCAAAAAAGCGTGGTATTTTTATACAAATTGTAAAGAGTGGCAACGCATATAAAGCACACCAGCATCGCAGAACCACCGTAGCTCAAAAATGGTAATGGAATCCCTGCGACAGGTAAAATTCCTGATGCCATGCCTATATTGACAAAAATCTGGACGATAAACATCACCATAATACCTGTTCCAACAAGTCGTCCAAATGGATCCTGGGTTGTAAGGGTAATTCTCAACGCCTGTGTCAGAAAAACATAGTAGAGAAAGAGAAGCACAAGTACGCCAATGAGTCCAAATTCCTCTGCAAGCAAGCAGAAGATAAAATCAGTATGAAACTCAGGAAGAAATGCAAGTTTTGTCTGAGTTCCCTTGAGGAAACCCTTTCCAATAATACCGCCAGAACCAATCGTAATCTTTGATTGAAGAATGTTATATCCCTTCCCGAGCGGGTCCTTCCACGGATTGAGAAAAATCACGAGCCTTTGCTTTTGATAATCTTTTAACCCCATCCATAATAAAGGACTCATCAATATTCCTGCAATCAATAAAATTAGAAGGTGTTTTCCCTTTGCTCCTGCAAGATATGCCATCGCAAAAAATATCATGATAAAAAGAAACGCAGTCCCCAGATTCGGTTGAATGAGAATGAGCAAAAAGGGAATACCTGTAATTAGTACACCACCAAAGAGTGTTGAAAATCTCTGCACATCTCTGATTGAAAAGTATCGGGCAAGAACTACGATGAGCACGAACTTTGCAAATTCAGAGGGCTGAAAATTGAACCAACCTATTTTTATCCATCTTCCAGCCCTTCCTGTACCTATTGCAAGAACTACAACAAGAAGAATCAGGGTAATAAAGTACAATGCATGGGCAAGTTTGTTCCAGTGCCTGTAATCAAAATCCTTCAACCACAGCGCAATGATAGCTCCAAGTATTGCCCATATTACCTGCTTAATATAAACAGGCAAACCAGTTTGAATTGTAGAAATACTTCTTGAAGCGCTATAAAGCAATAGCATCCCGAGTGCCACAAGCACTGAGGTTAAAATCATCAAAGTTTTTCCGGGATTAGCGTGATTTTCCATTTTATTCAAACCCCTGACTTCCAGACGGTAACGTCTGTGTTTCCTGAGTTTCGCTTATTGTTGTTTCGCTTCTTACTTCTTCAGCAGTGTAAATTTTCTTGATAATGGCACCTGCGATCCGCGCTGCCTGAGATGAACTTCCCTCATCAAGAACCACCACCATTGCAATACTTGGACTGTCAGCAGGGGCATAACAGGCAAAAGCTCCTCTTGTGGGCAATCCAAGTTCTCGCTGGGCAACCTGCGCTGTTCCTGTTTTGCCTGCAATTTCAATTCCTGCAACACTGGCACCTGCTGCTGTGCCAAATTTCACAACATTTTTTAATCCCCTTCTTAATATCGTCAAAGTTTCCTCTGAAATAAAAATTGTTTTTTTAAGCGTGGGTTGAAATTCCTTAATCGTTTTTCCATCAGGCGCGACGATTTTCCTGGTTATGAATGGTTTCCACAGATTACCTCCATTTGCAATTGCGGATATCATCATGCACAATTGAATTGGTGTCGTTAAAATGGCCCCCTGACCTATTGCAATATTGACCGGACCACCTGATTCTTCAGGAGAAGGAAGGTTTCCTGGTTTTTCCCCTGGCAGGTCAATACCTGTGGGCTTGCCAAAATCGAAAAGTTTCGCATATTCAAGAATTTTGTTCACACCAAGTTTTGCCCCAACTGTTCCAAAAAATATATTACAGGAAAATGGAAGGGCAAGATTTATATCTACCCAACCATGCCCCTCTTCTTTCCAGCAATGAAAAATTCTATCACCAACTTCCATGCTTCCAGTACATTCGATACGGTCGTGCTCGCCAATTTCACCACTTTCAAGAGCAGCAATTTCAGTGATAATCTTAAAGATTGAACCTGGTGCATATTGCCCGGCAATTACACGATCAAGAAACGGGTTTTTATTACTATAAGGAGATACCAGATATTTTCGTACATTCAATGGGTCAAAAGAGGGCTTACTGACAAGCGCAAGAACTTCGCCGTTTCTCGGGTCCATTACGATAATCGATCCAGACCTATCACCAAGAGCATTAATACACGCTTCCTGAACTATCTGGTCCACAGTAAGAACCAGATTGTTTCCAGGTACCATGGCTATTTCTTTCAATATTCTTCTTTGATGCCCACGAGCATCTACCTCTATTTGATATCCTCCTGATTTCCCTCGTAACACCTCATCATATTGTTTTTCCAGTCCATATTTTCCAATGTAATGGCCTGCCTTTACACCCTCATCCTTTAACATATCAAGATCTTCTTGACTTACTTCCCCGGTATAGCCAAGTAAATGAGCAGCGCCGTCTCCAAGAGTATATTGCCTGTCTAATCCCGCCTGTACAAAAACACCAGATAGTTTAAAGGCATACTCTGATACGGCAGCAATTTCTGACTGACTGAGAGACCTTTTTAAAATTCTTCTTTCAAAAGGATTTGATGATTTTTTGTTTAATTGAGTTAGAAGTTCTGAACGATCCATACCAAAAATGCTGGAAAGAACTGAGGCAACTTCTTCAGGATTTTTAAGGTCATATGGTACATACACGAGATTGAAGCATGTTTTATCTTCAGCAAGAATTCTACCATTCCTGTCAAAAATTTTTCCACGAGGAATCCCGAGATCAATTGTTCTGATACAATTCTGGTCAGATAGCTTTCGATAGTATGAAAAGTGAAAAACTTGAAGATTTATACATTGAAGTAGCAGTAACCCCAATAAAAATCTTAGGAATTGCTGAAAAATTTTAAGTCTCTGTTCCATAGCATTAATTCAGGTTGCTGAAAGATATCCTTTCAAAAGTTGGTATCTCACTCCAATAAAAATAAAACAGATTATGACATGTATCAGTATAAACCAGAGTGAAAAAACCATTGTCATTGGAATATTCCATACGCATCCACCCGAAATCAAGCAAAATTTTACAATGAGATATAAGAAACAACCCATCACTGCTGAGGCAATTCTTTTAATATCTGTGTCAATTTTGAAAGAAGAGAATATATACCACACGGTTCCGAGAGCCAGCATTTCGCCACCCGGATTATCACCTGTTGTGATTGAGTATATTATACTCCATAGAAAAACCATTAAAAAAAATGGAAATACCTTTTTATTAAAAGCAACATAAAACATAGTCAGCAGAAAAAAGTCAATCCACAAGTGAGACAGTAAAAACTGACACACAGAAGGAATAATCACTAGTAGCCAGAATTCTTTATTATTCAACCAGTGCGACTGTATTGATGTTTTCATGGATAAAAAAAGGAGATACAATACCTTGTGCAATAGGTTCTGAACCTGAACGGTCAATTTTTAGTATTATTCCCACTTTGATATGAAGGGGAAACAATCTTGTAAGACCGCTTGTTTCAACAATATCACCCACAGATGCCTTGCATTCTGGAGGCAAGAATTTTATTCTTAAATACGGATACAATGATGCCACAGAAACTCCCTCAATCACCGCAAGTTCTCCTGTTGATAAAACCATAACACTTACCTTGCTATCAGGATGATACAGTGTAATCGCCGTTGAGTCGTTTTTATTCACAGTGATTATCCTGCCTATCAGCGAACCACTGGAACTTATTACACTCATTCCTTCTCTTACGCCATTTTCTGTACCCTTATCGACAACAATAACAGAAGGAAAAACCCATGGTGAAATTGTTTTCACGCCAGCATAAACAACGTGCGAAAAATTTCCAGATTGTTTTAAACCAAGCAATTTTTTCAATTGTTCATTCTCATTGATGATACGTTCAACACCTGGCTGAAAATTCCCGGAAGTTGTCATATGTTTTGAAAAAAATGCCCTAAACGATACACCATATTTGATCAGCCATATGGCAATTAAAATAAGAACGATAAAGATAATTTCCCGTCGGAATCTCCACAGCATTCAACCGCCTATTCGGAAGGAAACATCTTCAAATAACGATCTTCTTCAAGCATTTTACCGGCACCAGTCACAACGGCAAGCAGGGGATTTTCTGCAACCACAACAGGAAGTTTTGTTTCCTGAGATATCAGTTTATCAATATTTCGTAAAAGAGCACCCCCGCCCGCAATGACCAACCCTCTTTCAACAAGGTCGCTTGAAAGCTCAGGAGGAGTCTCTTCAAGGATATCCCTGACAGCACTAACAATTGCCATCAACGTTTCTTGCAATGCCTCTCTTATTTCTTCTGACCTGACCCTGATCATTTTGGGAAGACCTTCAACAAGGTCTCTTCCATGAACTTCCATTGTTAGTTCTTCTTCAAGTGGAAATGCAGAACCGATACTTATTTTGATATCTTCAGCAGTCTTTTCACCGATAAGAAGGTTGTATTTCTTCTTTAAATAATTGGAAATTGCCTCATCCATTTCATTTCCAGCAACACGTAAACTTTTTGTAAGTACCAACCCTCCTAAGGAAATCACAGCCATTTCTGTTGTTCCACCACCAATATCAAGAATAAAACTGCCACATGGTTCCTCGACAGGCAATCCAACACCAATTGCAGAAGCCATTGGCTCTTCCACAAGTTTCACCATCCTCGCTCCTGCCTTTAACGCAGTTTCGCGAACCGCCCTTCTCTCAACGCTTGTAATTCCAGAAGGAACTGCAATCACCATCCTCGGTGGCATAACAAACTTGTGCCGCGGTGATTTCACTTTATTAATGAAGTGTCTCAACATCGACTCACAAGCATCAAAATCAGCGATCACACCACCCTTCATTGGCTTCATCGCAATGATGTTTGCTGGAGTTTTACCCAGCATCTTTTTTGCTTCTATTCCAACTGCAAGAACTTCTTTTGTATCTCGATTAATTGCCACAATAGAAGGTTCCATCAGCACTACACCCTTCCCCCTCACATAAACCGCAGTATTGGCGGTTCCAAGATCAATCCCGAGGTCATTCGACAACAACCGCGAAATGCTAATCATGAAAAACTCCTTTTCGTAGATTATTTTTGCCTTGAATTTTCAACGAAGTGAATCAGTGCCTCTACAATATTCTCGTCAAACTGTTGCCCTGCATTCCTTTTTAATTCCTCAATGGCATCTTCTATTTCCATTTTCTTTCTGTATGGCCTTTCAGAAATCATTGCACTCAGAGCATCAGCCACTGCAAGAATTTTTGCAAATAGAGGAATCTTTTCTCCTGACAACCCTTCAGGGTAACCTTTACCATTGACCCTTTCATGATGATAAAGACATGCTTCTATTTCTTCTCTTCTCATTTTTAATGGCTGAAGGATCTCTTTTGTAATAAGAGGATGCTTTTTGATAATTTCTAATTCTTCCTCTGAAAGAGAAGTTTTCTTCAAAATAATTTCATCCTTTATACCCAATTTTCCGATGTCATGCAGGTATGCAGCGTTGCGCAAGCTCTCGAGAGACTTGTGGTCTAACCCAAGAACTTTACCGATGGCAACAGCGTAATATGCTACCTGTTCTGAATGGTTCTTTGTATAGGCATCCTTTGCCTCAAGGGAATTTACCAAAGACCTTATTGCACTAATGTATGACTCCTGAAGTTGCTGAAGTAATTTTGCATTTTCAAGAGCAATGCCCATTTGGGTACCAAACACTGAAAGAAAATTCAGTTCCCTGTCATCAAATTTTTCTGTCGAATAAAATCTCAGTATACCAATGATATCTTTCCTTCCAAACAGTTTTACTTCAAAGGATTTTTCATCTATTCTATGAACAATATCGCTATTTTTTCTATAGAAACTCCCTGTTTCAGATAAAGAAATAACTACTGGAGGAGTAAAATCTGATGCGCTTCCTTTCGTTCGTCTAAGAAAAAATCTTCCTGTATCATCATCCCTGAAATATAAAAGTGCAATGTCTGGTTTTACAAGATTATAAACAAGATCAACAACACCAGTACACAGGTCTTCTATATCTGTAATAGAAATGATAATTCTATTCAATTCAAGAATTGAACGAATCATCTTTATTTCTGAAATTTTTCTTGTCAGTTCATTAATACTGATATTCCTTTCTATGGTGGATATCAAAGCATCAACTGAAAAAGGCTTGGTTATAAAGTCACTTGCACCTTTTTTCATTGCATCCACTGCATTTTCAATGGAAGCCATACCTGTGCACACTATGACTGGAGGAACAGCAGTTTCAAAACTTTTCAAACTGTCAAGAAACATCAGTCCATCTTCTCCAGATAGTTGTAAATCGAGAATCACCAGGTCAAAATTTGTTTTTTTCAATGCGTCAATCGCCCTGGATACACTATCCAGAATTTCTGCTTCGTAAGAATGCTTTTTTAAAATATCTCTGTAGAGGTTTTGAACCCCGATGTTATCTTCAATAACTAAAATTCTTTTCTTGGTTTTGCCTGATTCCATATTTTTCAACCTTATAGTTCAGCACTCTACGACTCATTTTCAAATATTCTGCTGCCTTTGACTTGTTCCAGGAAAACTTTTTCAGCGCGTCAAGAATTAGTCCCTTTTCAAACTCCCTGACCCTTTCCTCGAAGGATGCATCTGTTGAATTTCCGGATTGCACTGCCCTGAATTCTTCCGGCAAATCTTCTACATTTATTATATCCTTATTTCCCCTTAAAACCAAAATGCGTTCTATCACATTTTTTACCTCTCTGATATTGCCAGGCCAATCGTAATTTAACAAACATTGTTCTGCTTCAGGAGAAAACATCTTCGCCCTGGCTCCTGTTTGTTTCCCAAAAAAAGAAAGAAAATGATATGCAACCGGAAGAATATCCTGTTTTCTTTCTTTAATAGGAGGAATATAAATTGGAATTACACTCAACCTGTAAAACAAATCTTCCCTGAATCTTCCTGATTCCACTTCCTTTTTCAAGTCTCTTGATGTTGCAGAAAGAACTCTTGCTTCCATTTTGATAGGTTCATTTGACCCTACTCTTGAAAATTCGTGTTCCTGCAATACACGAAGAAGTTTGATTTGAAGAGAAAGTGGCATTTCTCCAATTTCGTCAAAAAAAATGGTTCCGGAACCTGCTACTTCAAGTTTTCCTGGTTTGCTCTTGAATGCTCCAGTAAATGCTCCTTTTTCATAACCAAAGATTTCACTCTCAAAAAGGGTTTCGGGTATTGCAGCGCAATGTATAGCAACAAATGGTTCATTTTTTCTTGGGCTTTCTCTATGAATAAATCTTGCTACCAGTTCTTTTCCACTACCAGTTGGTCCTGTAATTAACACTGCTGAATCGTGCGGAGCTGCTCGTAAGGCAAGCGACAAAACTTCTTTCATCTGGTCGCTCTTATATACAATGGGCTCGGCTGATTTTTCCAGTTCATCAGTAAGAAATTGGACCTTCTGTTTGATTTTAAATTCATTGAAAATTTTCTGTACAATGAGACGAATTTCCTCTACATCAAATGGTTTTGTCAGGTAATCATACGCTCCAAGTTTCATTGCTTCAACAGCTGTGGAAAGTTTTGAAACAGCCGTCAGCATAACAACAGGAATCATTTCGTCAATTTTTTTAATCTCTCGCAAAGTTTCAAGACCATTCTGGTCAGGCATCAGTATATCCAGAAAAACGATATCAATCTCATTGCGTGATAATATCTCAAGCCCTTCTTTACCTGAGGAAGCAACAAATATCCTGCCACTATCTGAAAGAACAAGTTTCAAGGATTCCTGAACACTTTTTTCGTCATCAATAATAAGAATTTTCTTGGTCATTTTGACACCGGCAGTTTGATAACGAATTTTTTACTTCCAGGTAAAATCTCTGAAAATATTCTGCCTGAATGTTCTTCGATAATTTTACGACATATCGCAAGATTAAGAGACAGTAGTGTGGAAAACTGATTTGAAAAAGGGGTAAATAAATCCTGTCCAGGTTGACATTTTATGTTGTTGCCTGGCTCCATTATTGAAATTTCAATAGAACCTTCCTGTGAAGTTAAAGAAATCTCAATATTTTTTTGTTCTCCAGCGTCCTGAACGCAAAAATCAAGCAACAGTTCCAGTGCTTCCTGAAGTCTTGTTGCATCCGCTTTTGTTATCGTGTCTATTCCATCGCAAGAAGTAATTTCTAATGACGGAAATCTTTGCTTTACCTTTTGAAGAATCTCCAAACAGTTTGTTTTATTCAAAGTCAGCTGTTCCGTATCAGCCAGCCGTGCAATTTTTTCCACAAGAAATGTTAACCTCTGAATTTCTCCATTAACAATTTTATAAAACTCTGTCCGAAAGGATTCGTCTGAAAACTTTTCAGGAAGGAGACAGGCAAATGTTTTTATTGCCACCAGTGGATTCTTTATCTCGTGAGAAAGCTGTTGTGCAATTTGTTGCCAGTATTGATTGTGCTCAATTCTTTTTCTTTCTTTTTCCATCTCCTTAGCAGAAGTAATGTCTTGAAAAATGACGATCGTCCACGTAATTTCGTTGTTCTGTTTGATAAAATCACAACTCATACCAATCCATTTTCCCAATGTAGAAATAAATAGTTCTTCTCTATTTATTGGTTGACGATTAACAATTACGTCCTTCACTTTTGATGCAAATTCGGCGCCGCAATGTTCCACAGATAAATTGAGCACATCTTTGCTCCTTTTTCCCAGTATCAATTCTGCTTGCTTGTTAAAAATTTTTACATGGTAGGTATTATCAAGAACGATAATCCCGGTCGGAACATTATCAAGTATAATCTTCTGAGATTCTTCCTGAATCACAATGTCCTGGAAAAGGAAAGCATCCTCAATCAATATACTCAGATATGTTATTGTGACAGTCAAAAATCTGATTGTTTCAGCAGTAAAAACTTCTCCGGTTAATCTGGTGCCAAATGCAAAAAAACCCAAAGCAAGTCCGTCTCTATTTAAAAGAGGAAGTACTAAATCTGCCTGCAATAAATTCATTTCTGAAACCAGCTCAGATGAATAAAGATGGTGTTTCTGGATGATTTTTCTTTCTGACATTAGCCATTTATAAATTGCAGTACCTGGATTAAACCTCACATTATTCAAAAAAACTTTCTCAACCCCTATCCCATCAAAAAACACAAATTCCTCATTTTTACGAATAAACAGAGAAACTCCGGACAATGAAAATTGAGTTCGCAACAGATTAAGTATTGCATATATCAATCTTTCAGGAACTGAAAAATTTTCAGCAATCAGTTCACTCAACTTCTGGAAAAATGTGTTTTCATTTACCAAAGACGTTTTATCACGGTTATCCTGAATTGCCTCTGAGTTTTCCGGTCTTCTAATTTCTACATGCGCTGCAGCGCGATTCAATGTATACATGAACCTCTCAGGATCAAAAGGTTTCTCTATCACCTCATACACACCAAGATTCATTAGCCGCCGTGTTATAGGTCCATAAGAATCAACAAGAGCAATTACAGGAATATCTGGAATCAGCTTCAGAATTTCACCTGCAAGTTCATATCCTGACCTGCTGGAGTACACACTATCTATTATAACTATATCTGGTTTCCTTTGCGCAATTGATTGACAGGCGCTGTCGGCAGTCACAACAAAAGGCAAGAATTTGTCTTTTAAAAGTACTTTTAAAGCATTTGCTATACCTGTGTCTTCCACGACAATCATCACATACTTCATTTTTCAATCCTCTCGTTCAAGGGTAATTCTATAATTACCTTTGTTCCAACTCCCTTTTTGCTTTCAACAAAAATTCTACCATTGTGCTGAGCAATAATTTCGTTTACTATCGGCAATCCAAGCCCAGTTCCATTGGGTTTAGTTGTGAATAATGGATCAAAGATCTTACTCAAGTTTTCTTCTGGAATTCCACAACCGTCGTCTTCAATGGTGAGGACAACATTTTCATTATCATTAAACAATTGAATCTTAATAGTTCCTTTGTTTCCCTCCATCGCCTCTGCACTGTTTAATAAAATATTCCATAATGCCTGTTTCAATTTTTCAGAATCTGCAATAATCTCTATTTCTTTTTTCTCATATTGCTGAATAAATGAAATACTGGCAAATTTTGCCTGTGCCTTCATCAATGTAATTGTTGATTCTATTATCGAAACAAGGTCTGTTTTCTCTTTTTTTACTGGCCTTGGTCTTGCAAAGACAAGCAATTGTTCCACAAGCCCATCAATTCTTTCAATTTCAGGAATCACAACTTTTGTATAATTTGCTCTAAATTCTTCATCCAAAAATTTTTCAGGCAATAGCTGTGAAAACGTCTTCAAAGCCACAAGCGGATTTCTAATTTCATGTGCGATACCTGCAGCAAGGATGCCAAGAGAAGCAAGCCTTTCATTTCTTTTCACCTGATCTTGAAGTATTTTCAATTGAGAAATATCAGAAAAAATCAATTGAGCTCCAAGAAGAGAACCGCCAGATGAATAAAAACACGAACCACTCGCCATCAATGGAATTGGAGAACCATTTTTAGAAAATTCCGTCTCCATATGTCTGATTCCATTTTTATTCCGCAAAAGAAATGTCAGTAGTTTTTGCAAGTCAGCCGGTACCACTTCCTCATATTTTTTTCTTAAAACATTTTCCCTTTTCAACCCTGTAATTCTTTCGGCTTCATAATTAAAAACAATAACATTGTGTTCATCATCCACAGCGATCACCCCGCTCGGTAGATTTTCAAGCAACGATTGTTGATAACTCCTGTTTTCCCTGAGGGTAGTTGCAAGGGCAGTGGTTTCAATAAATATTCCCATGTACAACGACAGCGCATTCAATATTCTTCTTTCAGTATCTGAAAAACTCTTTTCGTCTTCCCTGCCACTGAATAAAATTGTTCCAATGACCCTGTTATGAAATTGAATTGGTATGATAACTTCTGCGCCATAGAAATCCATCTCTGTTAATACGGATTTTACTGTCTCTCTGCCTGAAAATCTGATAAGTTCATCCTTAAAATGAGTAAAAGGTTCTGTTTCCAGCAACCCTAAAATCGAAGAACTATCATTAAATTCAATCCTGTACATAGAATTTCTTTTCAATTCCATGAAAATTTTTCTTGCTGACTGTTCATGCTTTATGATAAAAACAGGTATATTTTTAATATGGATTTCATTGTCGATTATTCCCATCATTGCGGCAATACCTTCTTCAAAATTCAAAGAACTTCCTACAATCAATCTCATTTGAGCCAGAATCTGTTCTATATCATATTGTTGCCTGAATATCTTTTTTCTTGCCCATCTCTGGATAATTTCTTTTAAGGGTGAAAAAGCAATCGCGATAATAAAGGAACTTGCAATAACAGGAAACAATGATGTTCCAGTGGTAAATATCTTGACAAAATGGGATAAAGACCAGACAAAGAATGTATACACCAGCATCAATCCTGCAATCAAACAACCATAAACAAATGTTTTTTCTGCAAAAACAGAAATATTCAAAATTCTGTGTCTTGCGATTGCATAAGATATTATGGAACACATAATAATGGAAGACATTGACCCAAATCTGCATAAAATGGTTGTTCCTAACATGGGAGCAATAAGTGTCGTAACAACTGCAAAAATTGTGCCTGTGATAATCGAAAGAAAAACGTACTGAATTTCTGTTTTCTGGGTACCGGTTTTACGCCTCATCAACCCGTAAAAATATCTGAGTCCAAAAACCATTGTAAGGATGATAATCAACGAATATAATAAAAAGGGCCAGCCGTACTCAACATCCGGACCAGGTAATCTTTCTTGTAAATTTTCGCTTAATATGATACTCTTAATGAAGGAGGGGTGTAGTGTTAATAGAGAAACAGCAACGGATAAAAAAAAGAATGTCGCTTGAATGGTCTTAAGAGTTTTCTCCCTGTTTTCATCAGCCGGCATTTCAAACCCAACAGCAAAAAATATGAAGGCCGCCGGCAAGAGTGCACCAAGTATTCCAGCAACTTTTAATAGGAACAGGAGATGAATTACATCTTTCAAATTCATTAAGAGTATGCCCACACAGGACCACAGGGCAAGAGCTGCAGCAAAAACTGAAAATCGTCTGTTTGGTGGTCTGTTCTTGTTCCTGCTGTATACAATCCACGCGAGAATACCAACGATTAGTATCGTTACTACAAGACTTCCCACCCAATAATTCATATCTCTACCCTCTTACAGATTAAAGCAGAGCATGTTCCACCAAGTCCGCCACAATCAAGTAAGGCAGTATTTACTTTTAACTGATGTGTTTTGTTTGGTACATAATAAAGGTCACATTCTGGGTCCGGATATTCATAATTAATCGTAGGTGTGACAATATTTTTTTCAAACCAGAGCATTGTAGCAATGATTTGAAATAATCCAGCACTTCCCAGTGGATTACCAGTCATTGATTTAACTGAACTGATTGGTATCTCATACGCACGAGGTCCAAAAATCTCTTTAATAATTTTTGTTTCAAGTTTATCAATGAAAGGATCAGATGGAGCATGTGCACTGATTACATCAATACCATTAGAAGAAATACCAGCATCACCCAAAGCTCTTTTAATAGCATTTCTTAGTCCTGAAGACGGGTTTTCATCAGAAATTTCACCTGTTGTGCCGTAGCCGATAATTTCTCCGTAAATTTTTGCTCCACGGCTGATAGCATGATTGATTTCTTCAAGAACAATAATACCACATCCTTCAGAAGGAATTCCACCGCATCTTAAGAGGTCAAAAGGTCTACTGGCTTTTTCCGGATTTTCTTCGAAATCCGGGATGATTCCTGAAGAAGATAAACCTGCTATAATCAATGGGGTAAGTATTGCATCGGTAGCCCCTGCAATTGCCAGTTTGACATAACCTTGTTTAATTCTCTGGTATGCATTACCAACAGCATCAGTTCCAGACGCGCACGCAGCAGTTACAGAGAGTGTGTTCGGTCTCCATTTTAAATAATCAATGACCTCTCCAATAATGCGATTTGGAGTAGCAGCAACAAATCCGTAGGGAGAAACCTTTTTCGCACCATATTTTAAAAGTATCTTGTGCTGGCTTTCTATGAAATCCATTGCACTGCTGCTGATGCCCAGGACAATTAAACCATCATCAGGATTAATTTTTGTAACATCAATCATAGCGTCTTTCAACGCCATCATCACCCCTGCCACAGCAAATTGAGAAGACCTTGCCATTCTCCTGATTGTTTTCCTGTCAAAGAAGTCCTCAGGTGAAAATTCAGGTATTTCTCCTGCTATCTGACAGGGTAGTTCCGAAGGATCAAATCTTGAGATTTTTTTGATACCGCTTTTCCCTTTCTCAAGCGAATCCCAGTAAGCATTTTTACCAATGCCATTGGGAGCAATCACTCCAATTCCTGTTATCACAACCCTGTAGCCCATATTACTCCTTCGACACTCTGTTGTTAATGCTGCAAATCTCTTTTCTTATCTCCTCTGCAAGCCCTGCAAACAAAAAATATCTGTTTCTATCAATAAATTCTCTCGTGCTGTTGAAATCAGAAAATTTGCTGAGCAGATACGCTTCGTCAGAAATAAAGGTTGTAAGACCTGCTTCATTTAATTCTCTTTGAAATTTCTCTGTTTCAGCAGCATATTCTTTAAAGCTTTTGCCATTGACGCGGTATGGAAGAGGTTTCCAGTATCTCGGTGGGAAAAATTGTTTAATTTGATACGTCATGACACTCGCGGCATAAGAATCTGTCTCAACCGTAAAATTAAATTCAGAAGGGTTTTTTCCCCAGACGGTTTGTGGATAAAGACCAGGAAATTGTACCAGTACAGAATCAGGTCTGGTCTTTATGAGAAAGTCCATCGTTTCTTTTCTGGTTTTT
>JAKPDB010000160.1 GCA_029552985.1 bacterium | reverse complement strand
AAATATTATCCTTCTTGCGGACACCTGGGCGACCAATATAAAAAAGGAAATGTGGTTTTTTGAACCAGACGGTGGGAGAAATTATATGGTGCACTGCCGTCATAATAAAAAGGCAAACATCCTTTTTCTTGATGGGCATGTGGAAGCAGTGAGCTCTGATATAATACCTAAGGAAGGATATGCTCCTTTTACACCTGTTTTTCTTGCGCCCCAGTAAATTGACCTGAAGAAATTTTCTTCAAGTCACTGAACATGAATGCATGGGTTTTTGTAACAGGGGGATACGCAATCTGTTCATAAAGCATCATACACGGAAAAACAGTATCATTGCCATATTTTTCGTTAATTGCATCCATTGCCTTCAACATTCTTTCCCTTTTTTCATCTCTGAAAAGATTCATCTGATACCTTTTGTGAATCCCGGAAACACTTACGCCAAGAAGCCGTATTTTTTTCATAATAGATTCTGTGAATATAAGGGAACTGGCATACCTGAATATTGTCTGATCGTCATTAAACCAGAAAGGATAAGTTTTTCTTTTTGAACATGCTGTAAAATCACTGTATCTTACAGCCACAGTAACAACATTACCATAATAACTTTCCTGTCTCATTCTCATTCCAACCTGGTGAGAAAGTCTGCACAGTACACTTAAAATAATATTAATATCATCTGTATCATTTCTAAGAGTATAGGAATGCCCGAAAGACTTTGGTTCTGGAGATTGAATTCTTACCTTTGTTTCACCCATACCATGACACAGATACCATACTTGTTCACCTCTTACACCAAATTTTTTCTTCAGCAAACTCAATGGAATTTTTTCAATCTGTCCACAAAATTCAATTCCCATTAAATTCAATTGCTCTGCCATTTTAGGACCAATACCCGGTACCTTCTCCACAGGTAATGTTTTCATAAATTCTCTGATTTCACTCTCGTTTACTATCATGATTCCATCTGGCTTACATAAATCAGAAGCAATTTTTGCAACAGTTTTATTGCAGGAAATTCCAATAGAACAGGTAAGAGATGTTTCTTTATTAATTGCATTTTTGATAGAAAGTCCAAGTCTCATTAAATTTTCATGGCGCATGTTCTCTGGATTTATCTCAAGAAATCCTTCATCTATTGAATAGAGTTCAACCTTTTCTGTAAAAGTTTTCAAAACATTAAAAATTCTTTGTGATGTATCGATATATTTTTCAGGATTACCCCTCACAATGATTGCCCCCGGGCACATATTTAATCCTTCAACAATACTCATTCCTGATTTCACACCATATTTTTTTGCTTCATAGGAACATGCCGCAATCACAGAATCTCTTGCGGTATTGCCTGAAACAAAAACAGGTTTCCCTCTAAGAAAAGGGTTAAATGTTTGTTCCACTGATGCGAAAAATGCATCCATATCAACATGAATAATCATGTTATCCATCCATATGAATTCTATCAAGTTTCCATTGAAGTTTCACAGGGTCAAAATGAATTTCCCAGATCGCATCGTTAGAAGAAACCGCAAAATGAAATACTGGATATATCCCATTTTTTGTCATCCATTGATAGGTAATGTTTTCTACTGGAATAATTCTACTATTCCAGAACAGTGAAATAATTTTTACTGTACCTTTGCCAACAATCAGTTTCACCTTTATCGGTTCGTTAACATCTGTAATCATTTACATCCTCCGGAACACTCCTATTACTTTTCCAATAATCACATTTTCTTTTACTTCTACGGGTTGATAAGAAGGATTTGCCGGTATCAGATAAATTTTATTTTTTATTTTTTTAAAATATTTGACAGTGGCTTCCTCACCCACAACAGCAGCAATAATATCTCCATTATGAACAGGCGCATCCTTTTTCACAATCACATAATCACCATTATAAATATGCGCCTGCTCCATACTATCTCCTGAAACTTTGAGAGCAAAAACATTTTCAGTATCACTAAAAGAAAATAGGGTTTCTTCAAAAAAATCTTCAATCATAAGAGGTTTGCCTGCTGCAATTTTCCCAACCACAGGAATTCCGGAAAACTGTGGCAAAAATTTTATTCTCAATGCCCTGGCTCTACCGAAATCTTTAGTTAGATAACCTTTGTTTATTAAACTACGAATATGGCATGTTACTGCATTTGGACTTTTAAACCCAAAAAATATGCGAATATCCTGAATCGAAGGCGCGTAGCCATATTGTTTCATAAATCGAGCAATAAATTTTAAAATTTCTGATTGACGTACTGTTAACTTTCTCATTTTTCATCCCCAGAAGTATTATACTGTATATTTATACAGTAGTCAAGACATTATCATTTCATCAAATATCTTCTGATAGTGATTATTTCTGAACTAATTGTTGCTCCTGCATTGCTCCGCAGCACTGCTTGAAAAACTCAAAAATTTCTCTCGTGGCTTTTCTTGGGCCTCTCACAATAATACGTGCACTTTCTGTGGCAAGTCTCTCGCGAATGTCAGGGATAGCCATTGCCATTTCAAGAGGACTTTTTAAATCATATCGTTTTCTATTAAAATAAAGGTCTATATTTGCCGAATATTTTGCCGCTATCTGTGTAACAGACATTACTGGACGGAGATGAAAATCCTCAATTCGATATGGTGAAATTACAAATGCTACACTTTCAAGAACATACTCATCAGGGTCAGTCCCAAGATTTTTAAATATTTCCTCAGCAAGAACCTTGCCGGATTTTGCAAAATAAAAAACAAAGGGAAGAATAAACGATTTAACACCCTTTTTAATATCATGAAAATGAACTTTTCTTAAGCCCGGCTTGTGTTCTGAAATTTTCGTTAATCGTTCAGTATGCCTTTCATAGAAATGTATCAAAGAACGCGCAATTTCAAGAAGATGTAAATTAACAGAAATATGCCCTCTCAATGAATTCAGAATTGTTAGTCGCCTGGCAATATCTGTATTTCCTATATAGGTATCATACGTTGATTGTAACCTGTGATAGCCCGAGCGAAAATTTTCAAGGGTTTCTTCTGTAATAATTGCTTCCATCTCCTTTGAATTTGAAAACATTTCAAGGTCCTGTCCAAGGTCAAGAAATTTAAGAAGAAAACCAATGAGTCGGTCACGGTCTCCGATATCCTGCTGTTCAAGTTCAATATCCGAAGGAAGCATCTTTCTATAAGGTATTACAAAATTAACAAAATCGGCACTCACTTCATTTTTTTTCGTACAAATCCCGAGAGATTCTCCTTCGGTAATAATCTCAGATCCGAAAATTGTTAGAGTGTCCAGCAAGAAAGATAGATTTTTTCTTAATCTCTCAAGAAAATCTTTTTCCTTATCTGGTGGTAAATTAAGTTCATAAAAATCGTATCTTGAAAGAATATGGAGATTTTGAAAAATTGCCTGGGTAAACCATCTAATCGCAGCAATCAGTTCTCTGAAATAAAAAAAGGTCCTGTTGTTAGCAGCACCGTGGTCGTCGAGAAAACTTTCAATTCTATCGCTTTCCTTGGTAAATGTTACAAAAAATTCTTTACCGCATGTATCTTTATGTTCAATAAAGTATTTCACTATTTCAAAAAAATTCGAAGTAATTTCCCTCAATCTGGGAATGAAAACTTTCTCTATCTCCCTTTTTGTCATTATTTCTTCAAGAGCTCTTGAAGATTTTTTAGAAGTTTTCATAGAAAAACCCTATAAAATAAAATTGTGGAGGTAATCGGATTCGAACCGACAACCTTCCGCGTGCAAGGCGGACGCTCTCCCATTGAGCTATACCCCCTGGCTAATATTATAACTCATTTTCACTTTGCAGTAAACAAAAAATGATCTGGATTTAAAATTTCCATTGAAAACGATTATAATAAAAAAGATGCGGGGCAAATAAAAAACAAATCACATGAATATCTTTCTGATTAACTCTTATGACATATTCGGTGGTGCGGAAAAAATCGCATACGCACTTACTCAAACTTACCATCAGATGGGCCATCGCGTACGACTTATCGTGGCACATAAATTTTCTGAAAATCCTAAAGTTATTGGAATGCAATATGATAAAACGCCGTCTTTACATTCAAAAATTTTCAAAAAAATCAATCAACAATATTCAAAACAGGACATCTGGAAGAAAATTTTCAAGCACCTTGAGCAACCTGGCGGACTATTAAAGATATTCACAGGCATAGAAAAATACGGCAATATAAACATTGAAACCATCATTGATATGGTTGGTTTTAAACCGGATATAGTCCACTTTCACAATGTCCGGACATATCCTTTCGGTCCCTTATTGATTGATTCTGCGGCAATGAAATTCCCAATCGTTATTACACTTCATGACCTCTGGCTTTTAACAGGAAAATGTATACAACCAGGACACTGTAATGAATGGAAAAATCAATGTAGAAATTGTCCGGAGGCATGGTTTCCTTCTTTTATCACAAAACTTGGGATATCAAAAAATTTCAAAGAAAAAATGCAATGGATTTCTCAATCAAAACCCTATATCTGTACACCATCACAATGGCTGATGAACTATGTCAAAAACTCTTTCATCAGTGAAGTGGCCACAGGATTAAAAGTGATTCCCAATGGAATAAACCTTTCAATTTTCACTCCCTGCGACAAACTCGCAGCGAGAAAAAAACTTGGACTACCTGAAAACATCAGTATTATTCTTAATGTCGGAAAGGAACTGAAAACGAATAGATATAAAAATTTCAGAACTTTTAGAAAAATTGTAATGACGATGGGAAAAATTTCTACCCAAAAACCATTATTATTTCTGTGCTTAGGAGATTCAGGACATTCAGAATTTTATCACAATGCAGAAATTAGATTCATACCATTTATAAACAACGATGTAGTTGTTGCTGATTATTACAGAGCAGCAGATGTATATGTGAGCACTGCAACATTTGAAACATGGGGACTTACAATTTCAGAAGCCATGGCATGTGGTACTCCAGTTGTTGCATTTGCAAGTGGTGGCATCACAGAACAGATGACGGATGGTAAAACAGGATTCCTTGTGAGCCCGGATGAGCCAATAAAGATGGCAGAGATCATTGCCACGCTCCTTAAAAATAACCAATTACATAAAACGATATCTGAAAATGCGTTAAAGTATGCGAAAGACCATTTTAATATTAGAAATACAGCCACACAATATCTCGAAGTGTACAATATCTTATTAAACAAAAAAATCAATGAACATAGTAAAAATAGGCATTGAAGCACATGCCATTGGAATGAAACAGGGGGGAAATGAAAGATATGTGGAAGGACTTTTGAAAGGACTCTCTGAACTGAGTTTCTCAAATTTAAGATTTGTGGTTTTTTTAAACCATACAGCAGATATTCCTTCATTTTTGGAAGGGCATCCGTGTTTTGAATTTGAAAGAATTTCCTTGTCTCCAATCAAACGATTGATGCTTGACCTGCCATTGAAAGTAAGTAAAACAAGGATTAATATTTTGCATAGCCAGTATCACATTCCACCTTTTATTCGTATCCCATCAGTAATTACA